>NZ_JBCOME010000023.1:0-16188 GCF_040924365.1 Ruminococcus sp. 1001136sp1_2201st1_G3_2201SCRN_220225
AAGTAACTGCAAGATGTTCGTCACAATTTGTGGGAGATTTCGCCCGAATGAGGGCGCCGTAATGGGCTACGGCAACCGAATTCAGGCAAAATATAACGCAAAGTGGGGCGTGCAGATTGCGATGTCACGGTCTTAATTCGACGAATCCTCCCGGATCAGCTTTCTCACAGCTTCAACAGCCACCTGGATTGCCATATCTGTATCATGCACAACCGGATTATCCAGTCCCAGCTTCTCTCTTTCCTGATTTGCAAGCACAAGGAAACAGGAGCCAGCTCTGGCACGAAGCTTGCCAGCTGCGATAAAAAGCGCTGCAGATTCCATTTCGGAAGCAAGACAGCCCATTTTCTTCCAGGCCTCCCATTTGTTGAGCAGCTCATAACCAACTGGCATTGCTTCAGGCTCATGCTGTCCGTAAAAAGCGTCTTTGCACTGGACAACACCTGTATGACAGGAAAGTCCTTTTTCTTTCGCAGCTGCCACAAGGGCGTTTGTCACGTCCAGATTAGCTACTGCCGGATACTCTATGGGGGCATATTCCCGGCTGGTTCCCTCCATACGGATGGCACCTGTGGCAATTACGATATCTCCGCTTTTTACCTCAGGCTGCATACCGCCGCAGGTTCCAATGCGGACAAAAGTATCTGCGCCGCACCGGGAAAGCTCTTCCATGGCAATGGAGGCAGACGGTCCGCCGATTCCGGTGGATGTCACGCTGACTTTCACGCCGTCCAGGGTTCCTGTATATGTGATATATTCTCTGTTGTCTGCAATGAGAACCGGGTTGTCAAAATACTGGGCAATTTTCACACACCTTTTCGGGTCTCCCGGCATGATCACATAGCGGCCAACTTCCCCCTTTGCAACCTGGATATGATACTGCCTGCTGGCATCTTCAGAATAGTTTTTCATAGTGTCACCTCTGTCCTTTATCGTACGGAATGCCTTCCGCCTTCGGTGCCCTGGAGTTCTTGGATACAAACACCAGAACGATCAGGGAAATAATATATGGGAACATGTTGTATAATGTGCTGGGAAGCTTCAAGGCTACCAGCGCATCAAATCCTGTGTATACGTTTGACAGCGCACGGAAAAGGCCGAACAGAAGAGCTGCCAGTCCGATGTTTACCGGCTTCCACTGTCCGAAGATCATAACAGCAAGGGCAAGGAAACCAAAGCCGGCAACTCCGTTCTCAAATTTCCACTCACTTACACCGGCAGTAATATAAACCAGTCCCCCAAGACCGCCAAGTGCACCGGAGATCAAAACGCCAGCGTAACGCATTTTAAAAACATTGATACCTACTGAATCGGCTGCCTGTGGATGCTCACCACATGCCATCAGACGAAGTCCGAATCTGGTCTTATAAAGTACCACATAAGAAGCAATGAGGATCAGCAGTGCAAAAAGCATGAACCAGCTGAATTCAAATTTTCCAATTCTTATCAGGAACGCTTTCTTGGCCACCTTGTAAGCAACTGTGGAAGAAACGTTGTCTGGATTTTCTGCCATGTTGATGGCTCTTACGATAACAACAGCTGCTGCCGGTCCAAGAAGATTCAGGGCCGTACCAACCAGTGTCTGGTCTGCATTGAAATGAATGGCAGCCACACCAAGGAGCAGGGAAAATATCATTCCCACAAGCACACTGGCCAGAACCACCAGAAGGATCACAACTGGTGCCGGAGCGGAATCCGGAAGATATTTCATCATCAGGGCACCGCCAAGTGCACCCATAACCATAATTCCCTCAAGACCAATGTTGATGACACCGCTGTGCTCGGAAAAACAGCCGCCAAGTGCTACGAGAATCAATACAGAAGCAAATATTAATGTATACTGAATCAATAATAACATTATTTTTCTCCTCCTTTTGCAGCTTTTTTCTCATCTCTCCTGTCGAGATAACGGTTTAACCAGAGTTTGAAGAAGAATACAAATCCACACAGATAAATGATAAACGCGGAGATCAGATCAGAGATCTGTGCACAATACATGGTCTTATCCACATAACTTCCACCACTTGTAATGTGCTGGATAAAATAAGAGGAAAAAATTGCTCCGATGGGATGAAGGCCGCCAAGGAAGGCTGCTGCGATTCCATTAAAGCCCATGCCCGGAACGGTTGTCTGCTGAACCATCCAGGTCTCAATTCCGCTGAGATAGAAAACAGCTGCACCAAGTCCTGCAAGGCCGCCAGCGATCATCATGGTTACAATGGTATTTCTCTTTTCTTTCATGCCGCAGTATTTTGCAGCATTTTTGTTCATACCTGTTGCGCGAAGCTCAAAACCGAATTTTGTTTTTTCCAGAAGTACCCACACTATGATCGCCATTACCACAGAAATAATAAGACCGATGGATACGAATTTGTTGCCAGAAAAGATCTCGTCCAGTCCACAGTTAGGAAGAAGAGCGCTCTTATTGCCGCTAGAAAGATCTACAGTGTATGGAGTAGACTCGGATTTCACCTGGGTAAGAAGCATATTCACCACATACAGGGAAATCCAGTTCAGCATGATACAGGAAATAACCTCGTTTACATTGAAGTAAGCCTTCAGTGCACCGGAGATGCCGCCTACCAGGGCTGCGATCACAATTGCTGCGATCATGCATACATACCAGGGCATGCCAAGTTTTAATGCAAAATACAGAGAAGCTCCGGCTCCAACTACATACTGTCCTGCTGCTCCAATGTTAAAAAGTCCAACCTTGTAAGCAAACAGAACGGACAGGGAACACATCAGAAGTGCGGAAGCCTTTACCAGTGTGGTTCCCATATACTTCATCATAGCCTTCTGGCTTGGATAGTAAAAATAATTCTTGATAATTGCAGTAATCGCACCCGCAGCTCCTGCAGGATTGATAATAAGAAGTACCAGATAACCGATGAGAAGACCGATCACAATGCATAAAAGAGAGGCAATGATGGTCTGAACCGCATTGTTTCTCAGAATGCTTTCTTTCTTTTTGGATTCATTATTCATTGCTCTTCGTCTCCTTTCTCTTCGATCCTGCCATGTAAAGGCCAAGTTCCTCTACGGTTACTTTCTTCGGGTCAAATTCTCCTACAATTTCTCCTTCGTACATTACCAGAATCCGGTCTGATACATTCATAACCTCATCCAGCTCCAGACTGATCAGAAGAACGCCTTTCCCTGCATCTCTTGCCTGTACCAGCTGTTTGTGAACATGCTTGATTGCTCCAACATCCAGACCACGGGTAGGCTGAACTGCAATCAAAAGCTCCGGATTCTTGTCGATCTCACGGGCAATGATTGCTTTCTGCTGGTTTCCACCAGACATGGATCTTGCCTTGGTGATGGCACCTTGACCGGAACGGATATCGTACTGTTCGATCAGACGGTTGGCATATCTGCGAATCTCTTTGCGTTTCAAAAAGCCAAATTTATTGGTGAACTGTGGTTCGAAATATCTCTGAAGAACGATGTTGTCTTCCAGGGAATAATCAAGTACCAGACCATGCTTGTGACGGTCTTCCGGGATATGACTCATACCGGAGGTAAGGCGCTCACGGATTGGCATGTGAGTAATGTCTTTTCCATTCATAGTGATGGTGCCGCTTTTCAGTGGCTCCAGACCGGAAAGCCCATAGACAAATTCAGTCTGGCCATTTCCGTCGATTCCGGCGATACATACGATCTCACCTCTGTGGACCTGAAGAGAAACGCCGTTGACTGCGTTATTCTTATGATGCTTGGAAGCAACCACCATATCCTTGATATCCAGAACAACTTCACCGGGCTTTGCTTCTTCTTTCTCTACAACGAAGTTTACGTCTCGTCCAACCATCATGGCGGAAAGCTTCTCCGGGTTAGTATCCCTGATGTCTACGGTTCCGATGCATTTTCCCTTACGAAGAACGGTACAGCGGTCTGCAACCTGCATGATCTCACCAAGCTTGTGGGTAATGAACAGAATGCTTTTGCCCTCTGCTGCCAGGTTCTTCATGATCTGCATCAATTTCTGAATCTCCTGCGGGGTAAGTACTGCAGTAGGCTCATCAAAGATCAGGATCTCGTTGTCACGGTAAAGCATTTTCAGGATCTCGGTTCTCTGCTGCATACCTACTGTGGTATCCTCGATAATGGCATCCGGGTCTACAGAAAGACCATATTTTTCGGAAAGGGCCATAACCTTTTTACGCGCGCCCTCTTTCTGAAGGAAACCGTTTTTTGTGGTCTCAACGCCAAGGATAATATTATCCAGAACACTGAAGCATTCTATCAATTTGAAATGCTGATGTACCATTCCAATGCCCAGGTCATTTGCATCGTTTGGATCTTTGATTTCAACTTTCTTTCCATCTTTGTGGATCTCGCCCTCTTCCGGCTGATACAGACCAAACAGAACGCTCATCAAAGTGGATTTACCTGCTCCATTTTCGCCAAGCAGAGCGTGGATCTCACCTTTTTTTAACTGAAGTGTGATATTGTCATTTGCGATGATTCCGGGAAAACGCTTGGTTATTCCCAGCATTTCAATTGCATATTCACTCATCTTCGCTTTCTCCTTTTTTCATGGCAAAGTCGCAGACAGAAAGCACAAGTAATAAAACGGTTACTGATCACTTCATTCACCAAAAACCTCTCGAGTGAACAGTACTATAAGTCTTATTATGACGGCACTTACGTAAAAAAGGGGAGTGGCCACTGCTCACTCCCCTTTTTCTCACTGCATGGCCATTCTTCATGTTAAGACCAGTCTGCTTTCCTGTCGGAACCCTACCCGTGATTTATAATTGCATTTACTATGCGGAGTAGTTGGTTGTCTTATTTGATGCTGCCGTAATCATTTACTGTGATCTCAGTCTCTGGCATTGCTGTGATGTCGCTGCTTACTTCAATCTCGCCATTGTATAATTTCTTTACAAGATCTTTGTAATCATCTACAGTGAAATTGTCATCCCACTGGGTTGTCTCCATTGGGAGCTGTACATAGTTGTCTTCCGGGTTCTCAGATACAAGACCAAGGTTGTCGATCTTTCCAGCGTAATCAGATTCCCAATTGCCATCCTTGATCGCATCAAGTGCAGTCTTTACTGTCGGTGCAAGACCCTTCATAGCGGATGTAACAGTGATGTCCTCGCCGATGATTCCGGACTGGTCAGAGTCAACACCGATTACCTTGCCGTCAACCTTTGCTGCTGCTTCTGCTGCAGATGTGTAGATTCCACCGCCGCATGCGAATACAACTTCAACGCCCTTGCTTCCGTACCAGGTATCCATGTAAGCTGTGATGTCTGCATCACCGTAGAACTGTCCGCCGCATACATACTCAAGCTCAACGTCACTTGTGATTCCAAGCTCTTTGGCTGCTTCGTCCACGCCCTGAACATATCCATATCCAAAACGGGTAACAGCCGGTACAGACATACCGCCGAGGAATCCAAGATGCTTGTATCCAAGCTTCACAGCTGCATATCCAGCCATGTATCCGGAGATCTCTTCCTGATAAGTACAGCAGTAAACATTGTCTGCATTGTAGTAATCGGTCACTTCATAATCATCCGGATTGTAGGTGTATCCTTCGCCAACACCCTTCTCACAGATATCGCCTGCACTTACGTCTGGTGCAATAAACTTCACGTCCGGATACATCTCAGACTGCTCTACGATAGTAGCTGCGAACATATATCCCGGAAGCACGATCACGTTAGCTCCATCTGCTACAGCCTGGTCAACACTTGCGTTACGTGCCTCATCAGAGTCGCTCTCTGGTTTATAATAGTTGAACTCAGAACCATTCTCTTCGGACCACGCCTTACATGCCTCGTAAGTGGTCTGGTTAAAGCTCTGGTCTGTAATATCACCGGAGTCAGTTACCATGGCGATCTTCATATCTCCAGCCTCAGCCTTCACCTCTGTCACTCCGTAAGCTGGTGCAAGGGAAAGTGCCATTGCACCTGCAAGAACCATAGCTGCAATTCTTTTCTTCATATTATTTTTCCTCCTTTTTTGAAATTGGCTTTGTTATCTCTACAATGACATATGTCTCACTTTTAAAACAGGACACATGTCCCTTTTTTTATATTTATTTTCATTTTCGTACAAAAAGGATATTTTTTCAAGTGTTTTTTAGTATATTTTTTTATATTTGTTTTTTTGTCAAAAGACATATGTCTCTTTTTTTATTTTCCGTATCATATATTTTGCCTTAATGATATTTATGCATCCGCACATAATAGCTGATACATAAAATCACAGTAGCTCCGCTCCATGCTGCAATCTCCGCAAAGAAAATACCGTCCTGCCCGATAAAATGGGGAAGAATTAGCGCAGCACTGATACGCATGACAAATTCGGCCATACCACTTACCATAGGCATTAACGTATCTCCCAGTCCCTGCAGTGCAGATCTGTACACATACAGGAAGTACAACACCCAGAGCATGGCAGCCATAATAGAAAGGTATTTAAAAGCAATTGCAAGTACCTCCTGTGTCTGCTGCGGTTCACCTGAGATGAAAAGTGAGAGGATATTTTTTCCAAATAAAAACATGGCAGCAGAAATGATCAGTGAGGTAAGCAGCGAAAGCAGCATACTGCTGCGGACACCTTTCCTGATCCTGTCGATCCTTCTGGCTCCCAGATTCTGGCCCACATAAGTAACGATGGCATATCCATAAGAAATCGCTGCCATTTCCAACAGACCATAAAGCTTGTTTGTAGCTGTAAATCCTGCCACAAAAAGAAAGCCATAGCCATTGATCACGTACTGGACTACCAGACCGCCTACACCGATAATGATATTCTGAAATACAACAGGAATACCAAGCTTCATCAGACGGGCATTCATTCCTGCGGCAGACATAAAATCTGCTCTGGACAGATGAACAATATCAATTCTGCGTAAAATCAGGAAACAGTACACGGCAGAAAAACTCTGCGCAATCACAGTTGCGATTGCTGCCCCTGCCACACCCCATCCGAAGCCTGCCACAAAAAGGATATCCAATGAAATATTCAGTACAGATGCGATGATCATTGCCGTTAATGGTGTTTTACTGTTTCCCATAGCCCTTAAAGCAGCGGCAAACATATTATAAGCTGCAGTAGCCGGGATTCCGCAGAAAATAATACGCAGATATAATAATGACATTCCAATAATATTGGAAGGTGTATGCAGCCCTGTTAATACCAGTGCAGCAAAGGACTGGCTGAGAATGAATACTCCCACTGCGATGAATGCAGTCAGCCGGTAACTGTGTGCCAGAGATTTACGCAGATTTTCAAAATCCTTTGCACCATAATACTGGGAGAGCTGAATAGAAAATCCCTGAGTGAGACCAGTAGATATTCCTGTGACAACCCACATCAGAAAGTCAACCGCGCCCAGTGCTGCAAGAGCCTCCACACCTGCAATCTGGCCAACGACCATAGTATCCACCATTGTATAAAGCTGCTGACAGATATTCCCCAACATCAAGGGAATTGCAAAAAGAATGATCAATCTCCCCGGCGAACCGGAGGTCATATCCTGAATCTTGGTTTTCATTAGTATAAAATTTCCTTTCTGGAGTATATTCCTGAAACAAAAAAACCTTGAAGAACCGTATTTCTACAATTCTCCAAGGCAATTTTTACGCTTGGACACATATCATACTGAAGTATGACTTAAATATATATTCAGAATAAATTATTTATTCTTCTGAGCGATAGCTGCCTGAGCTGCTGCCAGACGAGCAACCGGTACACGGAATGGTGAGCAGGATACATAGTCAAGACCGATCTTGTTGCAGAACTCTACAGAAGATGGATCTCCACCGTGCTCTCCACAGATTCCGATGTGAAGGTTCGGGTTAACTGGCTTACCAAGTTTGATAGCCATATCCATAAGCTTACCAACGCCAACCTGATCCAGTTTTGCAAATGGATCGTTCTCGAAGATCTTAGCGTCATAGTATGCGTTAAGGAATTTACCAGCGTCATCACGGGAGAAGCCGTATGTCATCTGAGTTAAGTCGTTGGTACCGAAGCAGAAGAAGTCAGCCTCAGAAGCGATCTGGTCAGCTGTAAGAGCTGCACGTGGGATCTCGATCATTGTACCTACTTCATATTTCAGATCTACGCCTGCTGCTGCGATCTCAGCGTCAGCTGTCTCAACAACAAACTTCTTAACATATTTAAGCTCTTTGATATCACCTACTAACGGGATCATGATCTCTGGGCAGATATTCCAGTCAGCGTGAGCTTTCTTTACATTGATAGCTGCACGGATAACTGCTGTTGTCTGCATCTTAGCGATCTCTGGGTAAGTAACTGCCAGACGGCATCCACGATGTCCCATCATTGGGTTGAACTCATGAAGAGAATTGATGATAGTCTTGATCTCTTCTACAGTCTTGCCCTGAGCGTCAGCAAGCTTCTTGATGTCATCCTCTTCTGTAGGAACGAACTCATGAAGCGGCGGATCCAGGAAACGGATTGTTACAGGGTTGCCCTCGAGAGCCTCGAACAGACCTTCGAAGTCTTCCTGCTGATATGGAAGAACCTTAGCAAGTGCTGCTTCTCTCTCCTCAGCTGTTGTGGAGCAGATCATCTCACGGAATGCATCGATACGTCCCTCACCGAAGAACATATGCTCTGTACGGCAAAGACCGATACCTTCAGCACCAAGCTCAACTGCTTTCTTAGCGTCAGCAGGAGTATCAGCGTTTGTACGAACTTTCATTGTTCTGTACTTGTCAGCCCAAGCCATGATACGTCCGAACTCACCAGCGATTGTAGCGTCTACTGTCGGGATGATTCCGTCGTAGATGTTACCTGTTGTACCATCGATGGAAAGGAAATCTCCCTCGTGGAACTCTTTGCCAGCAAGTGTAAATTTCTTATTAGCTTCGTCCATAGCGATATCACCGCATCCGGATACACAGCACTCACCCATACCACGGGCAACTACTGCTGCATGAGATGTCATACCACCACGAACTGTCAGGATACCTTCAGCAGATTTCATACCTGTGATATCCTCTGGGGATGTCTCAAGACGAACAAGGATAACCTTCTCGCCTCTCTCAGCCCACTCTACAGCGTCATCAGCTGTGAATACGATCTTACCACAAGCAGCTCCTGGAGAAGCTCCAAGACCTTTGCCCATTGGTGTAGCAGCTTTCAGAGCCTTAGCGTCGAACTGCGGATGAAGAAGAGTATCAAGGTTACGAGGATCGATCATAGCTACTGCTTCTTCCTCTGTTCTCATTCCCTCATCAACAAGGTCACAAGCGATCTTCAGAGCAGCCTGAGCGGTTCTCTTACCATTACGTGTCTGCAGCATGTATAACTGGCCATGCTCAACAGTGAACTCCATATCCTGCATATCTCTGTAGTGTGTCTCCAGAGTATGGCAAACTTCTGTAAATTTCTTGAATGCTTCCGGGAACTTCTGCTCCATCTCAGCGATGTGCATAGGTGTACGAACACCAGCAACAACGTCCTCACCCTGTGCATTGGTAAGGAACTCACCGAACAGACCTTTGTTTCCTGTAGCTGGGTCTCTTGTAAATGCAACACCAGTACCACAGTCATCACCCATGTTACCGAATGCCATCATCTGTACGTTAACAGCTGTACCCCAGGAATATGGGATATCGTTGTCACGACGATATACGTTGGCACGTGGGTTGTCCCAGGAACGGAATACGGCTTTGATTGCACCAACTAACTGCTCTTTCGGGTCAGCCGGGAAATCGGAACCGATTTTTTCTTTATATTCAGCCTTGAACTGCATAGCAAGTTCTTTAAGGTCGTCAGCTGTAAGCTCAACGTCAAGTTTAACGCCTCTTTCAGCTTTCATTTTGTCGATAAGCTCTTCGAAATATTTCTTACCAACTTCCATAACTACGTCAGAGTACATCTGGATAAATCTTCTGTAGCAGTCCCAAGCCCAACGTGGGTTGCCGGATTTCTCAGATAATACAGCTACAACGTCTTCATTTAAACCAAGGTTCAGGATAGTATCCATCATACCTGGCATAGAAGCTCTTGCGCCTGAACGAACGGAAACAAGCAGAGGATTCTCGATGTCACCGAATTTCTTTCCGGTAACTCCTTCCATCTTGGTGATTGCTTCCATGATCTGACCCATGATCTCGTCGTTGATCTGTCTTCCATCCTCATAGTACTGAGTACAAGCTTCAGTAGTGATTGTAAATCCCTGAGGTACAGGAAGTCCAAGGTTTGTCATCTCAGCAAGGTTAGCACCTTTACCACCCAGAAGGTTTCTCATATCAGCGTTACCTTCTGTAAACATGTAAACCCATTTTGCCATTTTACATTTTCCTCCTAAAAATTTGTTCATTGGTAACTGTTCAGTATCTTCACAGTTACTTTCATAAACATAAACTATGTTTTATACGCACATAGTTATTTTATAGGCTTATTCGTCATTCGTCAAGGTAATTCTGGCAAAAAACAGTCAATTTTTTATCATTTTCTCAATTTTTCTTTTTTCTTCCAGTATTCAGCACCAGATGACGGGGAACACCATTTACCATGATCGGCTGATAATCGCCCTGGATCAGTGGTTTAATATAGTCGATAAAGTCCTTGGTCACATTATTTGCATCCTTGTTCATCCAGTTTCTCGGAACCAGCTTCTCTTCATTGGCGATTCGGTGTACATCGTAAATTCCAGTAGCTGCCATATATGGATCGTCGGATACACGGTCGATGACTACCATCTTGCCGGTGTCACCTTCATCTGCTGCCTTTACGGCTGCACCGCCAACCATCATAGCCTCATCAATATCCACCCGGGATGCCATATGGGAAGCGCTTCTCTGAAGGGTGGAAAGCTCTACGGCACGGGTCTTGCAGCCGCACTCTGCTGCCAGGAAATTCGCCAGATAGGTGGCAGTTCCCTGCAGCTGCTTGTGTCCAAATGCGTCCACATAATCTCCTACGCTTCCAAGCTCGCAGACATAGCGTCCGTCAGCCAGCTTGATTCCTTCGGATACAGCAATGACAACGGAGGATTTCTTTTTCAGAAGGTCTTTCACTTTTGCGAGGAATTTCTCAATATCAAAGGGAACCTCCGGAAGGTAAATGAGATCTGGTCCTTCGCAGTCTTCTGACTTGGAAAGTGCAGTGGCGCCTGTAAGCCAGCCCGCATTTCTTCCCATGATTTCCATAATGGTAATCATATTTTTCTTATAGGTGAGACCTTCTGCGTCACGGATCACTTCCTTGGTGGAAGCTGCTATATACTTGGCTGCACTTCCGAAGCCTGGGGTATGATCGGTAAGTGCAAGGTCATTGTCAATGGTCTTCGGAACACCAAGGAATTTCTGGGTCTGTCCGGTAATGATGGCATAATCAGACAGCTTCTTGATGGTATCCATGGAATCATTTCCGCCGATGTAGATAAATGCATAGATCTCCAGTTTGTTCAGAATATCGAAGATTTTCTCATAGATAGCTCTGTCTTCGTGGATTTCCGGAAGCTTATAACGGCAGGAACCAAGAAATGCGGACGGAGTCCTTTTCAGAAGCTCAATGTCAAGCTCGGAATGGATCTGGGTAGAAAGGTCGATATACTGCTCGTCAAGCAGCCCCTGGATTCCGTGAAGCATTCCATATACCTTGTCAAAGCCACGCTCTACTGCATTCTTGTATACGCCTGCAAGACTGGAATTAATTACAGATGTTGGGCCGCCGGACTGTCCTACAATAATATTTCTTTTCTTTGCCATGGTGGTATTCCTCCTCTATTTCGAATGGATGTGGGTGTCGAAAATCTCTATGTCATTCACCCTATAATTGTATAGTTTACCAAAGGCATATGGCAAAGTCAATGTGATATTGTACGTTTTGCATATTTAATTATGTTTTTATGTCGTTTTTATATGAATTATTTATATTTCGGACAAATAATGCAATTTTTTAATGGTGAAATTTACAGATATAGTGATATAATGGAGAAAACGCGCTCTGTGGAGCTCTGCAGGCAGAATTCGCGCTCCACATATAACATCACACATGGAGGTTTTACATCATGAAAAGAGTTTTGGAAAATGACTTTCTGAAAGTGGCCATTGACGACCATGGGGCTGAGCTGGTCAGCATTTATGACAAAGAGAAAGACCGTGAGGTGATCTGGCAGGGAGATCCCAGGTTCTGGGGACGTCATGCGCCGGTTCTTTTTCCAAATGTAGGAAAGCATTATGGAAATCATTACCGGATCGGTGATAAGGAATATGCTTCCAAGCAGCATGGCTTTGCCCGTGACACAGATTTCACATGTATTGATTCCACACTGGATTCCGTAACCCACCAGATTCGTTCTACAGAAGAGACCAAAGAGGTTTATCCTTTTGATTTCGTGCTCCGCATCCGTCATATTCTGAAGGGGCGCACCCTTACAGTCAGCTGGAAGGTAGCAAATAACAGTGACACGGATATGTATTTCGCCATCGGCGGACATCCGGCATTTCGTGTACCGGTTCTGCCGGATACCAGAAGAAGTGATTACCGTCTTACCTTTGACGGACAGGAAAGCCTTACATACCTTCTTCTTGATCCGGAGAGCGGCACGGCCAAGGCTGAGGAAAAGGCCACTCTGAAGCTGGAAAATAGCACCTGCCAGATTGAGGATCACATGTTTGACCACGATGCACTGGTATTTGACAATCAGATCACAAGGGCCGGCATCCAGCTGCCAGACGGCACTCCTTATCTGGAGCTGCGCTGTGTGGGATTCCCCAATTTCGGGATCTGGTCAGCTTCCCAGGATGCCCCATTTGTCTGCCTGGAGCCATGGATGGGACGCTGCGATGATTGCGGATTCACAGGAGATCTGTCGGAGAAACCATTTATCAATCAACTGAAAATGGATGAGATGTTTGAAACGGCATATACTATTGAAATATTCTAAATCGTGTTTGAAAAGGGCTTTCTGCAAGATGTTCGTCACAATTTGTGGGAGATCATGCCCGGATGAGGGCGCCGCAGCGGGCTACGCAACCGAATTTGGGCAAAATATACTGCAAAGCGAGGCGTGCAGATTGTGGGAATGATTTTTCAGACACATTCTAAGCAGAGCAAAAAAATATCGGTACACTTCCGCGCTTCTGGAAGTGTACCGATATTTTATTCACTCACTTTTCAGTTTCATAAGGCATCCTCAGTTTTTCCCCAGATTGTGTCTGAAAAAGGCTTTCTGCAAGATGTTCGTCACAATTTGCGAGAATGATTTTTCAAACAGGCTCTAGCATTAGCGTAAACTGCCACCATCACCACAGTAACCGCAAACACAAACATCATCCCATACTGATGGTATCCCTTTGCAAGCAGGCTCCTTCTGCCTTTAAAGCATCTGGACAAGGCCTGCAGGACCGCGTAGTGAAGAACATAGATAAGCATGGAATAGTCTTTTCCCACTTTTGCCAATGCTCTGGTAAGAGAATTCTCCACATAAAAATTCTGCCAGCCAACAAAAAGAAGAAAGATGCAGATTGCCAGAAAAATGGTTCCGGCATACTCTTCCTGGCTTCCCAGGGCATTTCGCTTTTCCAGCCACTTCTGCTCCATAACAGCCATATTCCAGAAAACAGGAAGTCCACACAGCAAAAATCCCATTTTCTTCCTGTCCAGAAAGCTAAGAAGAGCCTCCTTTCTGGATCCAAACCAGCAGCCCAGCCAGAAAAAGGGAAGTCCGCAGTACAGAAAGTTCCTTGCATAATAAATATGACAGTCTTCTTTTCCCACAAAAAACAGGGAATAGCTTCCCTTTATGAGACTTCCCGCCAACAGCACCGGAATCGCCAGATAAGCCAGCTTTCTCAGTCCCAGATGTTCTACAATAAAAGCAATTACAAGCACATAGAGAAGTGCCTGCAGATACCACAGGTGCGGTGAAAGCGGGGAAAAATTCCACAAAATAAAATCCTCCGGAACTCTTTCCTCAAACCTTGCAAGCAGTGCTTCTTTTATATTTTCTCTTTTCTCAACTGCCAGAAGGATTTCCCATAGCAGGTAAAACAGATTTGCGCCAATGGTAATGGTGAAAATTTTGCCAAACTGCTTCAGTTCCCGTTTCTTCGCCACTGTTTCCGGGTAAAAGAATCCGGTGATCATAAAAAACACAGGCACTGCAAAACGGCACAGGATCAGGAATTCATCTCCCCCCTGTATTTCCAGAGGCTTGTGGATCTCAACCACTGCAATAGCAGCCAGGCATTTCAAAATATCAATACACGTCCAACGTCTTTTTTTCATTTCCTCGTAACTCCAATAACTGCTGTTCCGGGCAAATACGGACAGCAAAAGGACCAACCATCTGATTTCAGAAAGTCAGCCCTTTTATTACTTTATATACACTCCACGCGGTTTCCACACGCTGCTGCGGCATTTTCAGATTCCTGTTATATGAGGATTCTGAACTGCCTGTCACATAAATCAGAATGTAAATTTATCTGCGAAGTAAGCATCCAGCTCATCAATCTTAATACGAACCTGCTCCATGGAATCACGGTCACGGACAGTTACCATTCCGTCAGTTTCGGAATCGAAATCGTAGGTTACGCAGAACGGAGTACCGATCTCGTCCTGTCTTCTGTAACGTTTACCGATGTTTCCACGATCATCAAATTCGCAGTTGTATTTCTTTGATAACTGAGCGTAGATTTTCTCAGCGCCCTCGTTCAGCTTCTTGGAAAGCGGAAGCACACCGATCTTAACCGGTGCAAGTGCCGGATGGAAGTGAAGGACTGTACGAACGTCGTTCTTCTCTGCATCCAGAACCTCCTCATCATATGCACTGCAAAGGAATGCAAGAACCACACGGTCAGCACCAAGTGACGGCTCGATTACATATGGGATATATTTCTGCTTCTTCTCATCATCGAAGTAAGTAAGATCCTGTCCGGATACATTCTGGTGCTGGGTAAGGTCGTAGTCTGTTCTATCTGCGATTCCCCAAAGCTCGCCCCATCCAAACGGGAAAAGGAACTCAACGTCTGTAGTAGCCTTGCTGTAGAAGCTCAGCTCTTCCTTGTCATGGTCACGGTAACGTACTTCCTCATCCTTCAGTCCAAGAGAATGCAGCCAGTTCAGGCAGAAGCTCTTCCAGTATGCAAACCACTCAAGGTCTGTGTCCGGCTCGCAGAAGAACTCAAGCTCCATCTGCTCGAACTCACGGGTACGGAATGTGAAGTTACCAGGTGTGATCTCGTTACGGAAGGATTTACCGATCTGACCGATACCAAATGGAATCTTCTTACGGGATGTTCTCTGTACGTTCTTGAAGTTTACAAAAATACCCTGTGCTGTCTCAGGTCTTAAATATACAGTATTCTTAGCATCCTCAGTTACGCCCTGGAAGGTCTTGAACATCAGGTTGAACTGACGGATATCTGTGAAATTGTGTTTGCCACAGGAAGGACATGGAACATTATGCTCTTCGATGAAATTCTTCATCTCTTCCTGAGACCATCCGTCTACAGAGCTCTCAAGCTCAATGCCGTGCTCCTGGCTGTAGTCCTCGATGATCTTGTCTGCGCGGAAACGCTCATGGCACTCTTTACAATCCATAAGCGGATCAGAGAAGCTTCCCAGATGTCCGGATGCGACCCAGGTCTGCGGGTTCATCAGGATGGCACAGTCAACACCTACGTTGTACGGAGACTCCTGAATGAATTTCTGCCACCATGCGCGCTTTACGTTATTCTTAAGCTCTACGCCAAGGTTGCCGTAATCCCATGTATTCGCAAGACCTCCATAGATCTCAGAACCCGGGTAAACAAATCCTCTTGCTTTTGCCAGAGCAATAATCTTGTCCATTGTTTTTTCCATGATATCTCTCCTCATTGTTTGATAGATGATTTTCTAATATTATACTCGCAACTTTTCTTTTTGTAAAGTTATACCGCGTACTCAATTCCGTACATTCTGCCGCAAAAACACAATTTCCGCACTTTTGAACAGCAAATCATGTGCTGCTATCGAAGTATAGAGCAAAGCACGTTAATCAGCTTTCCTGTTATGTGCAACATCCAATCCACTTACATCATAACTTCTAATATCTGCAAACTCTTAAATTTCTTATCCGTATTCCCTGCCACATAAGGCTGAATATGCCGTTCCAGCTCCCACAGCACCTCATCGGTCACTGTAAAGCTGTATAGCTTCGTCATGGGCGAGCTTACAATGTACTGCATGGTATAAAGT
>NZ_JBCOME010000023.1:16342-59652 GCF_040924365.1 Ruminococcus sp. 1001136sp1_2201st1_G3_2201SCRN_220225
CTGTAAAGCTGTATAGCTTCGTCATGGGCGAGCTTACAATGTACTGCATGGTATAAAGTGCTGCCGGGGAAATCCGGCGGGCGGTTCTGGCTTCTCCGGGGCTTGCTTTCTTCAGGCAGTCCCCATCCAGGATCCCATGTGCCTCCTGGGAAAAGAACAGATTCTCTTTTCCGGCGATCTCCTCCCCACAGTTCACACACCGGAAAAGCTCTGGCATCAGCCCCTGCTCCGTCATAGTTCGCAGCTCAAAAATGCACCTTACCAGCCGGTCATCAATTTCCGGATTCAGGAGAGCCTTCACAGTGAGATAAAGAAGATTCATCATATTCTTCTCATCTGTGCCCTCTCTTCCGAAATAATCTGCCAACTCCAGAAAGTAATAGCCATAATAAACTCCCGGCTGTCTGGCGGCCAGCTCCACAAAATGATTGGTCACGGTCACCTGGTTCAGATTGTAGCTGCTGCGCCCTTCATACAGGGTGAAATTCCCGAACACAAAAGGATTGGCAGCTGCCATAAACGGACTGTTCTGCCGTCTGGCGCCCTTGGCGAAAGCGGAAATCTTCCCCCTCTCCCTGGTAAGAAGCACGATCCGCTTGTCATACTCTCCCACAGGCTGCGCAGAAAGTACAATTCCCTGTACCGTGATCAGATCACTCATATTCAGATTTCCTTCTTATCATATCCAAAGTTTTTGATCATAAAATCACTGTCACGCCAGTCTTTTTTCACCTTTACCCAAAGCTTCAGGTTTACCTTGGAGTCCAGCATACGTTCCAGCTCAAATCTAGCGTTGCTGCCGATCTTCTTCAGCATGGCGCCGCCTTTTCCAATGATAATGCCCTTGTGGGAATCCCTCTCACAAATAATGGTCGCCTCAATATCCACCATAGGATTTTTGCCCGGACGCTCCTTCATTTTGTCAATTGCCACTGCGATTCCGTGTGGAATCTCAGCATCCAGTGCGTGGAGCGCCTTCTCACGGATCACCTCTGCCACAATCTGGCGCTGGGGCTGGTCCGTTACAGTATCCTCATCATAGAACATGGGTCCATAAGGCAGATATTTCAAAATACTGTCAATAATATCCTCTGTGTTCTGTCCGCGGAGTGCAGAGCAAGGGATAATCTCTGCAAAATCACAGATCTTGCGGTACGTATCGATTGCCGGAAGGATCTCCTCTTTTTTCACTGTATCGATCTTATTAATGATCAAAATGACCGGCACGCCAACGCCCTGGAGCTGCTCTGCAATGTGGCGCTCACCGGCTCCAATGAAGGTAGACGGCTCAACCAGCCACATAATTGCATCCACCTCTTTCAGGGTACGCTCTGCAACGGCTACCATATACTCTCCAAGCTTATTCTTCGCCTTATGGATACCAGGCGTATCCAGAAAAACGATCTGTCCCTTCTCACAGGTATAGACCGTCTGGATGCGGTTTCTGGTGGTCTGGGGCTTCTTGGATGTGATCGCGATCTTCTGGCCGATCAGATGGTTCATCAGGGTAGATTTCCCAACGTTCGGGCGGCCAATAATTGCAACAAATCCGGATTTAAAATCTGGTGTCATTAAAATATATCCTCATCTTTCTTAACTTTTATCAACAGCTTACCAGCGGCTTGGTCTCCATAAATACATCCTTCGCCTTCTCGATTGCATTCTCGCTTCCAACCACACAGAGCTGGTCATCGGAGAGAACTGCCTGGATCAGCGGAGCCAGTGCATGGATATCCTCTACCGTAGCATTCAGGATCTGGTCACGCTCTTTTTGCAGCATCTCCACAGTGAGACCTCGGAAATAAGCCATTCTGCCAAGGGCACCCTGTGTCTGCGGTGTTCTTGGAACATCCTTTCCGCTGATGGTACCGATAATGTATTTGGTCATTTCACGTTCATCCGCTGCAAAGGTACGCACATATTCCGGCACACCCTCATATACTTCAAGAGTTCTGCGAAGATGGGGGTCTCTGTAAGAAACGAAATAACTCTCCCCGCTTCTCTTAAAGCCGCTCATACAGCCATATGCGCCGCCCTTTACACGAAGATTGATCCACAGATAATCATAGCTTAAAGCAACCTTCAGAATTTCCAGGGCACCGGTATAGGTAAAGCCTTTTTTTACAAAGTTACCGGTTCTTGCCACATACTGAACCTGTCCGGAGGTCTTAAAGCCCTCGTTCTTTTTCCTGCAGATAATGGCAGTTTCCGGAACCTCACAGGTACTCTCCGGCAGACTCTCCTTCAGGGCACCGCTTAAGGCCTTCACCTGTTCCACAGACTCTCTTTCTCCGGTATAGCTTACCATGAAGGAATCCTTTCGGATGATCTCTGCCATGGCATTCTGAAGTCCGGCTACGATCTCGTCCTTTTTCTCCTGAAAATTCTTCTCAAGGTCTTCGATAAATTTGTAATAGCCAACGCCTGCCATCTCATCCTGATATTCTGCCATTGGAGAACCGTAGGCAGCGCTGCGGAGTACTGCTGTCTGATGGCCTGCGCCAATCAGGGAAGCCTGTCCTCTGGACCTGATCTCCCCGATAATCTCACCAAGACGTCTGGTATCTGAAAGCTTAGAAGTATTCAGGATTTCTTCCATCATCTGGAACAGGAAATCCATCTGGGAATACAGTGCTTTGCCACGGATGGTAAACATGGTACGGAATGCTTCCGGGTCGTTCGCCTTGTCAAAAACATCTATGCCGCACTGGATACCGCCGGTTCTGGCATTGGTCTCATTAAACAGCTGACCGTAAGTGTAATTCTTTGTATCCACATATCCGAGAACAGACTTCAAAAGTCCAAGATAATGCACCTTCTCAACAGCCATATCCTTAATCTCGAACATAATATTTACATAACCGATTCCATTGGTGCACACATCCTGATACAGGAACAGACTGTTCTCCACCTGAAGCTCTTCGTTGGAAAAACCATTCACTTCTTTGCGGATATCGGAACGCTTCAACATAGGAATGCACTCCAGATCCTCCGGTCTCTCCTCAGACTCCTGGTAAGCCTCAAGGGCTTTTGTCTTTCTTACCATTTCTTCCAGCTGTTCATCGGAAAGGCTGCTTCTGTATGCTTCCAGCCTGTCTGCCAGCTCTTTCTCACGCTGGGCTGCAAGACCGCGCTTCGGCACAAGAGTCAGGATCGCACCATGTGTATTGTCCAGAAGCCATTTCTGGATCAGATTCTCGAAATAGCCTTCATTTACTGCAATTTTCAGCTGATCATAAATCTCCAGAAGCTTTACCTGGGAAAAAGCATTCTCATCATCATAAAGCCAGCTTCCCATAATATCCAGTCCATACATCAGACCTTTTGGAAACTGTCCAAAATCTGCTTCGCGGTAACGGAACTCCATGTAATTGATTCCGGAAAGAACCGCCTTCTTATCAATTCCATTTTTCACAATGTCCTGAAGGCAATTTCGGATAATGGAAACAAATTCCTCCTTCCGGGCAGCTCTGGCACCTTTTGCAATCACGGAGAAATACGGCTGCAAAACACCGTCGCTGTAATCGCCATAAATATCCTTACCGATTCCGGCGTCCAGAAGAGCCTGCTTCAGCGGTGCTCCCGGCGCACTTAAAAGTGCATAATCCAACACATCAAATGCCACACCCAGGGTACTGTCCATGGCATTTCCTACAACCATGTTATAGGAGAGATAGGTGTTATCCTCTTCTTCCTCGTTCTCCGCAATGGGATACTCGATCTGCAGGTCTTTCACCTGGGAAAAAGCTGCCTGCTCCTTAATACTGGAATCAACGTCCAAAGCCTCAAATGCGGACAGATATTTCTCATCAATAAATCGCAACTTCTCTTCCATGTCCATATTTCCGTAAAGGTAAATATAGCTGTTGGACGGATGATAGTAGGTGCGGTGGAAATCCAGAAACTCTTCATAGGAAAGCTCCGGAATATTCTCCGGATTGCCGCCGGATTCCACGCCGTAGGTATTGTCCGGGAAAAGATTATTCATAATCTCTCTGTCCAGCACCTCGTCAGGGGAAGAAAATGCTCCCTTCATCTCATTATATACAACACCATTATAGGTAAGAGGACCTTCCTTCTGCTCCAGATGGTAATTCCAGCCCTCCTGGCGGAAAATCTCCTCCTTCTGATAAATGTTCGGGTAAAAAACCGCATCCAGATAAACGTGCATCAGATTCTGGAAATCCTGGTCATTACAGCTGGCTACCGGATAACAGGTCTTATCCGGGTAGGTCATGGCATTCAGGAAGGTATTCAGTGAGCCTTTTACCAACTCTACGAAAGGATCCTTCAGCGGAAATTCACGGGATCCGCACAAAACACTGTGCTCCAGAATGTGGGGAACACCGGTACTGTTCTTCGGTGTGGTACGAAATGCAATGGAAAATACCTTATTCTCGTCATCATTCTCAACCAGGACCAGTCTGGCTCCTGTTTTTTTGTGGCGGAGCAGATAGCCGACAGAATGGATATCGGTCAGATTCTCTTGCTTCACAATCTCATATGCAGGAATATTCTCTTTTTTCATTTTTTCCTCCAAATAGTGCCCAATCAGTTTGTTTAAACAGCCGATATTGGGATGTATTTAATTCATTTCTTCAATTATGCCGAATTACACTGCACTTAAAAGCTTTATACAATGCAGCTGATAATTCTGGAGCATCTTCATCAGTTACAACAGGCGGTCTCTTAGAGCGTGTTTGAAAAATCATTCCCGCAATCTGCACGCCCCACTTTGCGGGAGATTTCACCCGAATTCGGTTGCCGTAGCCCGCTACGGCGCCCTTATCCGAGCGAAATCTCCCACAAACTGTGACGCACATCTTGCAGAAAGCCTTTTTCAAATACGCTCTAGCCTCTTCAACTTCTTGCATTAGTATAACACACAAAAAAGTATCTTACTACAACAAAATTCTTTTAAAAAGAACCGCCCCTGCGGGCGAATCTGGTAGGATTCTTCCTGCAGGGGCGGTTCTGATTATTTAATTGTGATTGTTAATCCTGTTCTTTTTTGCGGCGTCTTCTGGTTGTTTCTTCGATTGCGAGAGCTGCAACAAAGAACAATGCCATATAGAAGCCGATTGGTGTGTCATCACCTGTCTTAACACCTGTGGAGGTGCCTGGGGTTGGTGTAGGAGTTATGGTCTCCTCAGGAGTTACAGTAGGTGTTGCTTCCGGTTGTTTCTGGTTAATGATGGTTACCTCTGCATTGAGATTATTTTCATCAAACAGTACATTTCCATTTTCAACAGTTACTGCATATCTGAATCCGTCTGTACCACCTACCAGATTTCCTTCTGCATCTGTCTCTGCAACATAGAGCGTAAAGGATTCATCCGGTATTACAACTGCCTGTGTACTCTCAGATACTGTGGAGCCGCCTGCAAGATCAAGTGTCAGGATATTCTTCTCTGTTCTTGTGGAAAGAGTTGTGCACTCTTTGTCATCAAAGATACCTGCATAGAAAATCTCATCACTTTCCAGGGCATTTCCATCTGCACCAAGAAGCTTCTTGGTTACATTCAGAGTCGCGATCTTGTAGAATCCATCCGGCCATTCGCTGAACTGGTTCTCGAATGTGATGCTGCTCTTTGCGCCATCCTCAGTTACGGTGATTGCCTGTCCCTGTGGATAAACCGGTACATAAACCTTTTCATCCGGCGTCATGCCTGAATCAATTGCTTTTCCGGTTACATCTGTCTCACTTACATAGTAGGTTCTTCCAAGATCCAGATTGGTAAAGGTAACTGTGGAAGAAGATGCATTCTTAAACTCAAGTGCTTTTACATCAGAAGCAGGAATTGTGCATTCTGCATCTGCGAAAAGTGCTGCGTAGAAGGTCATATCCTTAGCGCCTGCAAGTGCATCGTTCAGCTTCAGTTCCTTGGTGATCTCAATAGCAGCAGTCTTGCCCTTTGTCATGGCATCCTTCATCTCAACTGCATTTTTGGTGTCATCTGCATCAACAGTGAAGGTGATCGGCTCTGCGATCTCATATCCTGATGGTGCTTCTGCCTCAACCAGTTTGTAGGTCTTGCCAAGAACAAGTTTCGCTGTGATCACATGTGGTGTACCATCTGAGGTCCACTCTTCCACAACCTTATCCTGGTCATCTACTACCTGAAGTTTTGCTCCTGCAAGAGCTTTCAGGGTGGTGTCGTCTACCTTGGAAATGGTAACCTTGGTAGTATCGTTGACAAATTTCATGGCTGTCTCAGTGTAATCTTCTCCATTTACCTTGGTGGTAAGCTTCAGAGTTCCGTCACGGTTGTCTTGTACATTTACAGTTACTGTATAAACAGTTTTGTCGTATACGTAGGTGTCTGCCTCTGATGGGAGCTTTTCGTTTACGGTGTAGGTAAAGGTCTTGCCAGCATCTTTCTCTGTATAGGAAAGCTTGCTGAAGCTGATCGCACCTTTCTCGTCGTTCTTAACTGTCTCAATTACCTTGCCATCTGCATCTTTCAGTTCGAATTCGAAGGTTCCAAGCTGCTCAGCTTCTACCTTCATGGACTTCTGGGCTTTCAGTTCAAGGTCAGCGGAAGCGCTGTAGGTATTCGTGAAGGTAACTGCTCCAGTGAGGTCTTCACTCTTTACAGGTTCGCCGTTCTTTGTGACAGAAGTAACTTTCGCTGTTAACTTGCCTGCATTGTCGTCTGTTACGTCTACTTTTACAACGTATTTGCTTTCATCATACTGGTATGCCGGTTTCTCATCTTTTACTTCGGTGATCTGGTAATAATGGGTTCCGGATTCCTTGTATGTGATGATTGGGAATGTGATGGTGCCGCCGTCAGCATTCTTCACAGTTTCGTTGTAACCATTTTCTACTGCCTTTCCATCTGCATCCATTTCTGTTGCCTGGAAGCTGAACTGCTCTGCTTCCAGTGTCTGGCCTTCCAGAGTCTTGGTTGCACCAAGAGCGATCTGACCAGATGTGGTGTAGGTGTTGGTAAATTCCATACCTGTTACAGTGGCATCCTCAGAGGTTGCCTTGGAGGAATGGATGACTGGGGTTACGGTTAAGGTACCGTTGCCTGCATCTGTTACGGTTGCGTTGATGGTGTAGATGGTGTCGTCGTAGGTGTAACCTGCTGCGTCACCTTTCACCTCATTTACGGTGTACTGGTATTCGCCGGTATCATCTACTTTCTTATCTGTGTTGTCTTTTACAAGGCTGTACTTGATTTCGTCAAAGGTTACGTTTCCGTCAGCATCGTTGGTCTTGGTCTGAAGAACAGTGCCATCTTTGTCGCGAAGTTCGAATGTAAACTGACCTTCTGTAAGTGGTGTCTCTGTGGTTGTCAGAGTCTTCTTAGCTGTCAGGTTCAGACTTCCGGATGCGGAGTAGGTGTTCTTCATCTCAACTTTGTTGTCGATGTCATTCTCACTTACAGTAAACTCAACAGGATCTGCCAGGGTATAACCAGCTGGAGCGGATTTCTCGACTAACTTGTAGGTTTCGCCGAGGATCAGTTTGCCAGTGATTACGCGTGGGTTGTCCTTAGTTGAAGTTGTCCAACTATCGATTACCACGCCGTCCTTGTCCTGGATTTCGAGTACTACGCCTGAAAGCTGATTGCCAAGGGCGTCTACTTTGGTGATGGTTACCTTGGTGGTGTCATCTTCTACCAGGTATACCTTGTTACCATCTGTATCTGTTGTAGTTTTTGCATTGGTTTCAATAGTTCCATCTTTTTTAACAGTAAACTCAATATCTGTTGCATACTTATAACCAGCAGGAGCTACTGTTTCTCTAAGAATATAGCTCTTTCCAGCTTCAAGTTTAGGACCAAAGTCGTGAGTTTTACCTTTTTCAGAAACCCACTCATCTACAGTCTTACCTGTTTCCTTATCAATTACTACAAGATGAGCACCTTCTACCTCTTTACCACTTCCAAGTTCTACTTTGTTGACATTGAAATGAAGTTTAGCATCTACCAGAGTCAGTTTATTGCCAACTATTGTTTCGTTGTCCACTGTAATAGTTCCATCAGCTTCTACTTTAAAGGTAATTGGATCTGCTGCAACATAACCTGTCGGAACGTTGATTTCCTCCAGTATATAAGTGTTTCCTGCAATCAGCTTCCCAATAATATCATAACTGGTTTCATCTGTCTTCCAGCTTGCTACTGCATTTCCATTACTATCTTTTACAGTAATCTGAAGTTGCGCATCTTTAACTGGGTTGCCTTTGTCATCGACTTTATCAACAATTACTGTGGTCGGTGTATTGATTACATCATAATCGCCAATTCCTTTTGTAGTGATATATCCGTCTACTTTATCCTCTGTTATGGTGTATTCAATTTCCTTTCCTTTTTCGTATTTCGGCTGATCTGCAAATTTCCATTTCCAATCGTCTGCCTTTGATACGGTCTTGGAAGCAACCAATTTGCCATTTGCATAAAGGTTAATGGTAATAGTTTCTGGTCTGATGTCTGCATTGCCATTGTCATTCCAGGTCTTGGTTCCTTCGATATCTACAGTTCCCGGTTTATGGGTATTTGTGATGTTGTTCTTGTTACTTGCATCGTAGGAAGTCTCATAATCTTTTACCGGGGTTTCTGCCACACGGTACGTGATCTTCTGCTGGTTCTCATACTCCGGAAGGTTTCCGAAGCTGTAGCTCCAGATATCACCGGCTGTATTTGTCCAGGTTGCCTCTTTCTCTACCGGCTCTTCTTTTCCGTTTCCGACAGTCCTGTAGAGCTTCAGCTCCACTTTCTCAGGTCTCAGACCGTCCTGGTTGCTGTTGTCATCCCAGGTCTTGGTTCCGCTGATCTTCACGGTTCCAGGCTTATGGGTATTTGTAATGTTGTTCTTGTTGGTTGTATCATAGGAAGTCTCATAGTCTTTTACCGGAGTCTCCTCCACACGGTATGTGATCTTCTGCTGATTCTCATACTCCGGAAGGTTTTCGAAGCTGTAGTTCCAGGTGTCACTGTTGGTATTTGTCCAGGTTGCTTTCACTCCCTGTACCAGTTCTTCATCTCCAGTGCCGACTTTCCGGTAAAGCTTCAGTTCCACTTTCTCAGGTCTCAGACCGTCCTGGTTGCTGTTGTCATCCCAGGTCTTGGTTCCGCTGATTTCTATTGTTCTTTTTTCTTCCTCATTAGTAATAGAAACTGCCTGTTCTTTCTTACCTTCTGACAAAACAACATCCGTTTTCTGATAAGTTACAGTATAGTTGATACCATTAACATTCGCCTTGCCATCCTTATCTAATGTAAGAATATTACCCTGTGCATCGGTTTCGAATACATAATATATAGTTTCATTTTCTTCACCAAGCGGAAGATTGTTAAATACGACTGATTCAGTTGTTCCAGTTGTAGTACCTGTCAAAGTCAAACTCTTGACTGGTGAATAACGAACAAACTTATTATTCTCATTCCTTGTAAATACTGCGAAATAAAATGTTCTTTCTGTATTCTCAGATTTAAAGGTTTTATTAACTGTAATTTTTCCAGATTCTGGTGTTTTAACCCATACACCAACCTTTGCTGGCTCTGCGATCAAAATACCAGAGGTTTTTCCTTCATCTGTATAACTATAAGCAAAACTATTCCATGCAATATTACTTTCCCCAGTATTTTCTACATATTCCGGAACTTTACCATTAAACTGGATTGTAACAGTCTTTCCTGCTGGAAGTTTGAAATCTGCTGGGAACTGGAAGCGAATCAGTCGATCTCCAGCCTGATATTCATTATGCCATTCTACTGTATCGTTATCCTTTTCAGTAGACCATTCTCCAGCACCATCTCCAATTGTTGTTGACGCATCACTTGAGAATTGTACCGTAACACCCTTAATAGTTGAGCCATCTGCACTTACTACAAGACCTCCATTGTAAGATACTTCAAAAGCACTTCCTCTTCCATAACCAGCAATTACACCAATATCTCCTACATATGGAAGGCGATCGATTACAACCATATTTGCAATTGTTGTAGTAGTTGCTTCATTCTTTACATTCAAGGTATATGTTACATCTTCTCCCTGCATGCCTTCCACATAGTTTTCTGGCATTGGACGGTCACCACTTCCGGTATCATCCTTCGGATCCTTCTTATGATTTGCATGTCTATTATATGCAATAGTCTTTACAGAAGATGTTGCTACACTGGAAAGTGTATAAGATGCGGAATCCTCATATTCCTTATCAAAATCATCCTCACCTGGAACAGTTCCTGGCTCTGTATATCCATGAACAGTCAATTTAGCATGGTTTGTATAGATACCATCCTTAGAATCATCGGTGGATCTTATACTGGTGGCATATTTAATTTCAAGATATTCGCCAGGCTCCAGCTTAAACTCGCTATTCTTTGCCGTGTCAAAATTCCAAGCAATTGTTCCCACTTCAGTGTCTATAGTTGGTTCAACAAATGGAATTTCACGACGTAATGTTCCATCACTTTTACTATAGACTATCATAGTATTTTTATATTCACCATTTTTAGATTTCTGATACTGATATCCGCTAGGTAACGTATCCAGAATAGAATAATTAGTGAGTGCCGCACCTCCGTTTCCATACGTATCATTATTAATTACAAGTTTCCATACAATCTTACTTCCAGCAGTTCCACCAATAGTGGTCAACTGACCATTATAATCTTCTCCTCCTGCATAACATCCTTCAGCAGCCTTTTCGAAAGAAATATGTGTAGTATCTTCTTCTATTGTGAAGTTATCACTGTCACTTGTTTCTGTTCCTACTTTTCCTTCTGAATTAATAAATGGTTTCGTTGCCTTTAAAGTAGCTGTATTTTTGAAAGTTTCAAGGACAAGGGAATCTTTAGAATCCTTCAGTTTCTTATATATTTCTTCGGCTTTTTCTCTTGTCAGTCTCGCCTTATAAAAGATTATTAAACTAATTTTTTCATCGTTATTTCCCTGAACTGCTTTCGAAAACTTAGTTGTTATAGTATTTCCAGAAACACTTACCGAAACTTTTCCCCAGCTGTTTTCTGATTCCCAGGTGTATTTGTTTTTATCTGTTCCAACTTTCACAAGAACATCTTTTGTCTCATCATATTTCGTCCATTCCAGTCCTTCTGGCAAAGTATCTGTAACTACAAAATCATCCGAAACTTGGCTTCCACTTTTTTCTGAAAGATTTTTTACAACTACAGCATAAGGTATTATAAGTTTATTCTGCAAATCCTCTACACTGCTATAATCATCTGGATTTAAAGAAATAGACTTATTCAAATTATCTGGTTCAAAAGAATTTCCCTCGCCCAGACTTCCGCCTGCATATTTAAACACATCCAGTTTTCCATCTGCGCTCCCATATTCCACAGAAGTCACAGGCTCACGTCCATTAATTGAAACCTGATTATACGAATCTTTAAAATTATCTTTCAGTTTCAATTTGTAAGACAAAACCAGTTTTCCCTTCGGTTCAATGCAGAAGCCATCTATTTTTTTAATCACATCCGCATTCTTTTGCGAATTTTTATTAGATGTAATCAGGAAACTAAAATCTTTTACATCCCACTTATTTATAACCAATTCATCGCCTTTATTAATTCCTTTTACACCTTCGGCTTCTTCCACTGTTAAAATTAATTGATAATTATTATTTGCATCATCTACTTGATGCGTTGTATCACTGCTATTATCCTTATTTACCAGAGTGTCTTTTCCATATACTTCTGTGATATTACTCTCTCCAGTATTGGTAATGGTAATTTTATAAGTAAGAACATCCCCTCTTGAAACAATTCCTGGATTAGGCAAAGGATTTCCATCTTTATCATATACTACTTTTGTTTCCGTAATGTCCCCTTGACTTGGTTCTACTACAACCTCAGAATCTGATTTATGATTTTCATCGATTTCTGCTGTATTTTTAACTTTAACAAAGCCAGTCTCTACTTTCGGCATCGTCGCCCAAACATTAACGGATGCAGATTCACCAGCATTAAAAGTTCCAACGGCCTTAAATATAACTTTTGTAATTTTCCCGTTTTCGTCTTTTTCATAAACTCTTTCAATAGTGACATCGTTAGGTTTATTTTCCACGAATTTATCACTCTGTTTATTTTCTTCAATGGTAATTCCATTTGGAATATCCCAAAATGCCAATGGCTCATTTTCTGTTAATACAGATGAACTAATTCCAGTATTTTTTACTGTAATTGTATATTTTACAAGATCTTCGGAATCAGCCAAAGTTCTGTCAGCTGTTTTGGTAATATCAAAATTGCGGGAATTCTTATGTACGGTTACTTCACCCTTTACAACATGCTCCCCTTTAATCACCTGTGCAACATTTTTGAAACTCTCTTCTGTTGAATTACTTTTCAGCTTAACTGGAACTTTGATGGTAACACTTCCGCCAGGTTGTATATCCGCCAAAGTGCCTGCAATTTCACCAGTAACTGAATCATAAGTGACCTCGCTAGTAAAGCTGCCACCCTCAATAGTTACCTTTGCAACCGTACCGTCCAGTTCCATTCCAGCAGGAAGCACATCTGAGAACTTCCAGCCACTAGCCGCTGCAGTTCCTGTATTTTTAATTGTGATGGTATACTCTTCTTTTCCATCTACAATTGGTTCGGCGGAAGCAGTTTTGGTTACTTCCATTTTTTCTTCATCTTTTTTCTGCTTTACGGTATTGGTTTTAGTTGCTTTATCATTATTGATTGTAATCTGGTTTGTAATTTCCTGGGTTTCGTTTTGAACAACTTTCATGAGTACATAGCCCAAAACTTCTTTTCCAGATGGTACACTTTCAAATTTCCAGGTTGCCTTATCTCCAGCTATTTCTGCTGTTGCTTTTATTGGGGAATCTGCTTTTGTCCAAATTCTCTTAGATGGAGTAAATGCATTTCCACCTACATTCCACTGACCATTAGTCGACAATGTATTAAGCTCATCTTCAGTAATAAACGCAAGACTTCTGGCAGGACTAACCTTAGTAAGATCATCTTCAATAACGATATCTGTATCAACGTCTCCGTTATTTGTTGCTTTTACCTGATATAAAATATAATCGCCATAAAGTACATAGCTATTATTTTGATTATAATCATTCCAGTGCCCTGTCTTAGCTGTTTCAACATGCAAAATTGATTTATTATTGCCATAGTCATCCCGAAAATCAATCTCACCAGGTTTCTTAACGAGAACAGTTGCTTCCGCTTTATCAGCAAGCTTAATATCTGCAGAATTATCAATAGGTGAAACTGTTGTTTCTAACTCGTTGTTCACTTCTCCATCTACATAATTTTCTGCAAACTTAATTTTATCTTTGCTTACTATTACTTTTCCAGTCCAGTCATCAAGCTGTTTTTTTGGATCCTCAGAACTAGAACTTTTTGTATATGTAATAGTATATCCCACAACCTTATTCGAATCATTTTCATCATAGATTGAATTTTTCATGTATCCATCCATATTCTCAAAGGAAATAGCGGCATCTGCATCAGCCGCATCAATATACATTCCTTCAGGAAAACGCATTGTATCTGTAATGCTAAAACCTTTCAGCCAAAGATTTCCCTCTTTAATCTCATCGTGATATTCATGCAGAGTAAACTTGAGATCATCTTTCATTACAAAACTTGTTGTAGTGCCAGTAGTTCCAATAGATACATTATCTGCTGTTTTTTTATGATGCCATTTCGGCTCTGCTTCACATTTCAATGAGGCATTCGCTTTGTTTTCTCCATCTACTGTAAAACTAGCATTAATATCATCTTTACTACTGCTTACGCCTTCTGGAAATTTCACTCTCATTTTTATCAACTGAGTAGATCCATTTTCAGTCAATCCTTCAACTTTGATTTTTTGATTGCCATCCGCATCAGTGCTCAAAGTGTATGTTATACCATTTGCAACATATATGTTATTTACAAAATCTGGAAATTTTGCATTCGTCTTTCCAAGATTAATTTCTACGTCAGAAGTAACAATATGATCATTGTTATTAGCCATTCCAATGGATGCAAACAAGTATCCTTCTTTACCAGATTTTATACTGTCAATAGATGCACTACCACTTTCCCCATTTTCCTTAAAAGACAAAGCAACACTAGTAATTACATTTGGATTTGAAGCGCGCGTAATTGTAGTCGTCACGCCACCCACAATTGAAAAACTATCCTGCGTAAAACCCATAGAGGTGATCTCGCCGTCTGCGTTTGTGTTTACGTATTCGGTTACAACTTCGGCCTGTCCATCATTGTCCAGGTGGACAACATCTTTATTTACGACGTCGCCATCAACGGTGCTTTCCTGAATCTGTTTGAAGCTCATATCTACTTTTACATTTCCGTTTTCAGGTTCAATTCTGCTTCCATCGGCGGTCAGGAAATATACATCGTAAAGTACGTACTCAGCTTCCGTATTCTCAGCGTCCAGTCCCAACTGGCTGCTCAGCTGGCTGTTGAATGCTGCTACTGCTGCATTGTAGCGGTCGGTGCCAGGTGCGATGTAGTCCGCTTTGATTTCTGCATCCTGTGGAAGGTTTGCATCTTCCGGAGCTGTTGCTGTAATCACTACACGACTGTCTTCATATCTGAAAGAAGTCTTCGGTGCTTCTGTCGGAGTCGGTGTCTCACTTGGGGACGCGCTGACTTCTGGTGTCGGAGTTGCAGTTGCCTCGGCAGCTGGTGTTGCTGTAGCTTCCGGTGCTGCAGGAGCTTCCGTCACTTCTGCTGCAGGTGCCGCTGTGGGCTCTGTTGCAGGTGTTTCTGTCGGAGCTGCTGCAGGCGCCTCTGTTGGCTGCTCTGCTGGCGCTTCTGTCGGCTGCTCGGCAGGTGCTTCCGTCGGCTGCTCTGCTGGCGCTTCTGTTGGCTGCTCAGCAGGTGCTTCCGTTGGCTCCTGAGCTTGTTCCGCAGCAGGAGTTTCCTGCACTTGCTGAGATTCTTCCTGTTTCTCAGCAACCGGTTCCGCTCCCTCCTCTGTTGCGTATGCTTCTGCTTCGCTTTCAGACGGAGTCGGTGTTGCCGTCGCGTCCTCAACGTAGGTATCGTCTGTTGCCAGAACAGTCAGACTGGACTGCTGGAATATCATAGATACCGCCAGAAGTATGGCAAAAAACGATTTCAGCCTTGAATTCTTTTTCATGTTACAACCTCCTTTTTAAGATCGGGTTTTCCTTTTTTCAGTGTGGTTTTGCAGGCAGAAGTAGCCCAAAATCCATTTTCATCATCATATCACACTGATTTTAAAGGAGCAATAATTTATGATTACCTGAAAAATCCCTGTTTTCTGCTGTTTCACTAAGAAACCCGGCACGAATCGGTCTTCATTTTCGTATTTTTACAGTGTGTACTTTAGTGTACTGTCGTTATTTTCGACTTTTCATTGAAAAAAGCACATAAATTCTTATTTTTTCTGCTTTCACAGGGCAAAAAAGCTACATGTTTACTCCATTTTCCCCTGTCTGAATTTCAGCATTTTGCACAATTTCACTCCCTGTTTTCTAAACTATATTCGCTCCAATTTTCGTATTTACTCATGGTGTATCTTGATGTACGTTCTTTTGTGTGGTATAATAAATGCCAGAAAACCAATGCACTTATACAATTGGCAAATAGGAATACGCACCATCTTCATTTTCAAATGATAAAGCATACAGGAGGACCCCCTATGTTTCTCAAAAAGACCCCCAAGGCAAAGGGAACTTACCTTGCCATTACCGAATCCTACTATGATAAAGAGAAGAAAGCCACTCGTCAGAAAACCATTATGGGGTTGGGATATCTGGAAGATTTAAAGAAGGATTACCCGGATCCCATCAGCCATTTCGAGAAGGTTGTGGCTGATATGAACCAGGAACGAGAAGCCAAAAAGAACTCTGTGGTATATGTTGACCTTACTACTGCTCTCTCACCAGGAGAACACTCTCTGAAAAATGTAGGCTACGGCATTCTGAAATACCTTTATAAGGAGCTTCAGCTGGACATTTTCTGGCGTACCAGGACCTGGAATCTATCTCTCCCCTATAATATAGAAGAGCTTTTCCGATATATGGTCATTTCCCGTGCGCTTTACCCAAATTGCACCTGGAATGAAGCTATTGAAAAAGGAATCTACTTCGAAGAATCCGGAAGCATCTCAGACGAAGACCTGGATTCTGCCTTTCATGTTATTGTGAAACTGCAAAAAGATCTGCAGAAGTGGATTTATGAGCATTCCGGCAGCATCCTTTCCAGAGATACTACTTCTGCTTTTTTGGATCACACCAGCTATAATTTTTCCATTCCGGGAAGCATGCCCTCTGACACGCAGCCCAATGCCAGACGTACAGATTCCACCCTTCACCTGGATCTTCTCACGGACAGAAATGGAATTCCCATTGCATATGACCTGTCTACCAGTGGTACTGTGTTGAACCAGTCTGTTTTTAATGCCGTAAAGCAATTAAAGAGAGAGAATCCAAGAACTCGTTTTTATAATACTGCACCTGTACGTCCGGAGGAGGAGCCCTTTATTTGCAATGGAGTTCTGGCAGACGGATATATTTATGGTCTGCCTGTACATACTGCGAATGCAGAATTTAAGGATTGGGTTCTGAAGGATGGTTATCAGGAAATGAAAATTCTGAATGAAAAGCATCAGACTATCCCGCTTCTTTATAAAGAGCGGATTTTTGAGGATAGGGAAAAACAATTTGTATATTACCATGAACTTCAGGCCAGACAGCAGCGCCTTGCCAGGGAGTCTTCCGGAAGGCGCACCGGACTGAAGCTGGACGGATATACTGCCATTGCTACTGATAATCTGGAGGCGGATAATCTTGCCCCTTATCGTCTTTTCAGCGGACTTCGTCATATGGAGAAAATTTTCCTTGATTCCAAAAGCCAGTATGACTCCTCTGCTACCTTTATCTGGACACCGGATAAGATCAATGCCCATTTTGTGATTGGGTTTGTGTCCTTTACTTTAATGCGTATGCTGCAGGCGAAGCTTGATTTCCAATTTTCCATGGAACAGATTGGGATTTCTTTGCAGCGGTATAATTGTGTGCAGATTGCAGGTAATATTTATCAGTTTACCTATTATGATGTGATTCTGGATGCATGTGAGAAGGCGCTGAAGCTGGAGCTGCATAATAAATACCGCAGCCAGCTCCAGATTCGGAGACTGCTGCGGTACTAAGGACTTTATATTTTTATATCTTTTTATACATGTCAGGCTTTTTCGCCTGGCATGTTATCTGTCTGCTCCCAGGCTTCCCTCTCCTGGAAAATGCAGTTCGTACATTTCCCGGGCGGCGCGGGTGACGATTCCAAGCTCTTCTTCCATCTTCAATGTCTGCGGAAGCACCACGGCAGTATCATAAATATCCGCTTTCAGCTTGTCCTTGGCACGCTCACTGCTCATTTTCATAATTCCAAACAGCGTGCTGTTATAAGCCTTATCAGACTCACTAAGCTCCATATACGTCTTCACCATATGGCAGCACTCCCTGTAAAGAAGCTCTTCATAATCCTTTCCCTTGGCGCAGATTTCCTGGAATTTCATTTTATTCAGCTGTTTCATGATCTCCTTACGTCCGCCGCGGACTCCCATAAAGCGCTTGCCGCTGTCTTTATTAAACTCCATCAGCATCCACAGTGCGATCAAACCGTCAGCCCGGGTATCACCGCCAAGCTCAGACGGATCCTGATAACGGATGTCCCAAAGCTCCTTGCGGATCTGATTCAGCTCCGGCTCCTCTCCTGCCTCAATTGACATATTCAAAAGTGCCAGACGTCTGGCCGGGTCCGATTCTCTGTAGTATTGTGTAATAGTCGGGGTATCCATAATATTCTCCTTTATACTTCTTCGTAGGTCAGCTCGGTCTCAGCCATATTAAGAGCTTCCTCGATTACTTTATCCATATCCATATAGCGGTACATGCCCAGTCGTCCGCCGAAGAGTACATTCTTCTCTTCTAATGCACGGCGCTCATACTTGTCAAAGAGCTCGTCATTCTTCGGATCATTAATGGGATAATATGGCTCTTTTCCCTTCTCCCATGCTGCCGGATATTCTCTTGTGATAACTGTCTTCGGCTGTGTCCCAAACTCGAAGTGCTTATGCTCTATAATACGGGTATAGGGCACCTCATAATCGGTATAGTTCACAACCGCATTTCCCTGATAGTTCCCCATATCAAGCACTTCTGTCTCAAAACGCAGGGAACGGTACTCCAGCTCACCATAGCAGTAATCATAAAATTCATCGATCATACCGGTAAAAAGGATCTTATCTGCCTGTGCAGTGAGCTCTTCTCTGTTTGCAAAGAAATCCGTCTTCAGGCAAACCTGGACACCCTCCAGAAGCTTCTTGATAATACGGGTATAGCCGCCCTTCGGAATACCCTGATAGGGATCCTTAAAATAGTTATTATCATAGGTATAACGAAGAGGAAGTCTCTTGATAATAAAGGACGGAAGGTCCTTACACTCTCTTCCCCACTGCTTGCGGGTATAGCCCTCTACCAGCTTCTCATACACATCCTGTCCCACCAGCGCCAGTGCCTGCTCTTCCAGGTTCTTCGGGTGTGTGATGTGCATGCGGCTGATCTGCTCCTGAATCTTCGCCTTCGCCTCTGCCGGAGTCCGAACTCCCCAGAGCTGGTGGAATGTATTCATATTAAACGGAAGATTATACAATTCATCCTTATACACAGCAATAGGTGAATTTACAAAGTGGTTAAACTCTGTAAACTGATTCACATAGTCCCAGATTTCCTTCTTAGAAGTATGGAAAATATGTGCGCCATACTTGTGGACCTGGATGCCTTCTACTTCCTCTGTGTAAATATTACCGCCGATATGATCACGCTTGTCGATCACCAGGCAGGTCTTGCCCTTCTTAGTAGCTTCGTGAGCAAATACAGCTCCAAAAAGTCCGGCTCCTACAATTAAATAATCATATTTTTTCATCTTGTGTTGCCCCTTTCTGTTATGGGAATGCAGATTTATTACGTCCATTTTCTGCCAGACACTGATATACAATGTCTTTCATTCCCGGATAAAGATGTTATTATTATAACAAATTTTCAGAAAAAAAGGTAGCCCTTTCCATATAAGGACTACCTTTTTTATAAAACTTTCTTAATGGTCGCATCGCAACCTATAACACGCATCACGATGCACAACGATCATGCAACTGCATTATTTCGCAGCAACTCTGTCAAACTCATCTGTGATTTCTTTGGATGGAGCCTTCGTCACAAGGCTGACGATCACGATCATCACCAGACTGAGCAGGAAACCAACTGCCAGGGAATAAAGTCCTGTATAGGTTCCCAGTGTCTGTCCTCCGACTAACGGAATATAGTCCCAGATAATAACAGTAAGTCCGCCAGTCACCATACCTGCAATGGCACCTGGAAGATTGGTTCTTCTCCAGAACAGGGACATTACCACGATCGGTCCAAATGCGGAACCAAGTCCTGCCCATGCATTGGAAACCAGTCCCATAATACTGCTGTCCGGATTCCATGCAATGACAAATGCGATCACTGCGATCACAATAACCGTGATGCGGCTTACTTTCAGAATTTCCTCTGTGTCGGCATCCTTCTTGATAAAGCTGTGATACAGATCCTCAGATACTGCAGAAGCAGTTACCAGAAGCTGGGAATCCGCTGTGGACATGATCGCTGCAAGGATTCCGCAGAGGAACAGTCCGCCGATAAAGGGAAGCGCAAGCTCTGAGGTAAACACCTTGCGGATCATCTCAATAAATACGCTCTCAGAAGAAGCGGCTCCGTTCTCCCCAAGAATAACAGGAAGCAGATAAGCTCTTCCGATCACAGCGATTGCAAATGCAGCTGTCAGGGAAAGAAGATCCCATACAATGGCAATCGCCCAGGATTTCTTCAGTTCCTTCTCGTTCTTAACTGCCATAAATCTTACCAGTACGTGAGGCATTCCACAGTATCCAAAGCCCCATGCCAGCTGGGAAAAGATCTCTATAAAAGTATATGGTCTGTCTCCATTCATAAACGGGTTCAGATAAGCACCTGCACCGCCGGTCACGCCGCTCTGGGAGATCAGGTCTGTAAGATTGCCTGGAAGCAGGAAATACGCCACCAGCGGAACTACAAGCAGTCCGATAAGCATCAGGGTTCCCTGTACAAAGTCTGTTACACAGACCGCCATAAAGCCGCCCATGAAGGTGTAGCAAAGAATAACTGCAGCTCCAATGGCAAGTGCTATGTGATAATCAAGTCCAAATACGGTATTGAACAGCTTACCGCCTGCTGCCAGCGCAGAAGCTGTATACACCAGGAAAAAGATTACGATTACCACTGATGAGATCAGAAGCAGGATCTTTTTCTTATCACGGTAGCGGTTCTCGAAAAATGCCGGGATAGTCATGGAATTGTTTGCTGCGATGGTGTATTTACGAAGTCTTCCGGAAATACAAACCCAATTGAGAACAGTTCCGATAAAAAGTCCTACCGCGATCCAGATCTGTCCGGATCCAAAAGAATAAATGGCTCCTGGAAGACCCATCAGAAGCCATCCGCTCATATCAGAAGCCTGTGCAGAAAGGGCTGCCACCCATCCGTTCAGTCCTCGTCCTCCAAGGAAATAATCCTCTGAGCTGGAGGTCTTTTTCATGTAAACCGCGCCGATGACGATCATCATGGCAAGGTAAAACACAAAAGCAATCAGAATTATCACTGTTGTACCACTCAATTTTTTCTCCTCCTCTGTTATAAAATCTGCCGTCTCCAAATCATCCAGACAGCAAAATAACATATTTCATACTTTACCACAGAAGAGTATGAAAGTGCAAGTGATATTATATATTTTTTTGAAAGTATGCGTTTTATAAACACAGAATATGAAACTACTTATCCTTCCCTTTCAGATAAACATGCTTAATATACCACAAAGCCTTTTCTTCCCCTTTGTCATTGAGTATCCGAAGCAGCCCCTCTAACTCTTTTTTGGTCTGGGGATGTACAAACCACAGCTTCGGCTTGCTTTTCAGAAAATATTCCAGCGGCTTGTGATTGTCATATGCGTCCCCAAGATACGTCCTGGAGGCACTGATCCTGTCCATCACCATCTCTGCCACATATCTGCGGGGCATTTTCGCCCCCATGATCACATGCTCCGGATCATTTATGGAATAATCCACCCAATGCTCATAATGATGCTTATTGCGCCCTTTATGATGGAGCCAGGCGGTAGACACGCCAGTATCCTCACGTTCTGCGTTATTTGGACTTCTGTTTCCCTGATAATATTTGCAGCCCACCAGAAATTCCGATGGAGTATATTTGGAAAGGTCATGGAGAAGCCCCTGCTTGTAAAGTCCGATTCGGAAGCAATAGTGCATGACCATCAGCTTATGCTTTGTGATTGTTTTAAAGTGAAGCCATGGATGCATTGTCGCCGGACCTCCTTTCCTTATTCTCAGCTTCTGTCACAGTATTGTCTGAAGCTGCAGTTTTCTTCGCTTCTGCGCCTGGCAGTTTTTCATTCTTTTTTCCTTTGCCAGTATGCTTTCTTTCAGTCTCCGGTTTCTTCACCCCCTGAAGTACAACCACTGTACGCGGTCCCACCTCCACGGCTCTTTCATAGACCTGGCCATTTTCCCCATAAAATCCGTCACAGGTCAGATCTCCGGTATCCATCACTTTCTTCCACTCCATCCCCTCTGGCAGATTGGGAAGAGCAATATTCCTGGTTTCCCAGTGAAAATTATAGCCTGTATAAAGGAAATCATCCTCACTTCCGTCCGGCAGCTTTGCATATGCCCCGCACAGCATCACGCCGATCATGCGGCTGGTATTTTCCATGTTGCAGAACCATGCACGTTCCCCATGAAAAGACATATCCGGAAATCCCTTGCCCAGGTAATCTGCTTCTTTCATGCTCTCACTCATATGAAGGACAGGATGAGCCTTCCGAAGTGCAACTGCCTTTTTTACAAAGGCAAGCATGCTGGCATTTCTTCGCAGTCCCCGCCAGTCAATCCAGCCAATGGAATTGTCCTGGCAGTAAGCATTATTGTTTCCTTCCTGGGAATTGCCGATCTCATCACCGCCATAGATCATGGGCACTCCCTGGGAAAACAGCATCATGGCAAAAGCAGCACGCATCTGGCGCTCCCTCATCTGACGGATCCACTGCTTCCGGCTTGGTCCTTCAATGCCGCAATTCCAGGAATAATTATAGCTGCAGCCGTCGTTATTGCCTTCCCCATTTGCCTCATTGTGCTTATAATTGTAGGAAACAAGGTCATTTAAAGTAAAACCGTCCTGGCAGGTAATATAATTGATCACTCCATGGTCATCTGGATTATGACGGATGCGGTACTGCACAGCCGGAACCATATCCTCATCGCTTTTCAGGAATCTGCGCATATCCTGCAAAAATCCCAGATTATATTCCGCAAAGCATCGCTTTCCTGGTCTGCGATTCTTATAAAGAGCAGCCGTATCCATTCCTTCTGCCATGATCTTCGTTCCTGCAAGCAGGCCGTCCTTCATGATCAGGTCAAGAGGTGCCCCTTCTCCCAGAATATGAAAGCCGTCCACATGATAATTCTGTTTCCAGAATTGCACTGCACGAAGTGCCATTAAAGGATTAACCTCCGCCGGAAAATACATTTCCATGATACAGCCAATCCCTGCTTTGTGAAAAGCCCTGATCATGTCACAAAATTCCCTGTGGGGATCCCGGGTAGCGCAATAAGCACTCTTTGGCGCAAAATAAAGACCATTTCCATATCCCCAGTAATTTACCTCGTCTTTTTTCCCCTTCTGGGAAACAAGACCGTCTGGCTCCTTTGGCGGAACCACCTCCATAAATTCATAGGCCGGCATAAGCTCTACTGTATTAATGCCAAGCTCCTGCCAGTATGGGATCATCTGTACCAGACCGGAAAAAGTTCCCCGGAGACCTGTCGGCAGCTTAGCCTGCCTGGTGTATCCCCGGACATGTACTTTATAGAGGATCATATCTTCAAAGTCTGTTTCCGGTGCTTTCTCATCCCCCCAGTCATAACCATTTCCGGACCAGAAGCCGCAGCGCACCTTGTGGGGATCTTCCTCCCACTCTGCCCCAAAGTGCTCTCTTCCGCTGATCCTGCTGGCACAGGGATCCAGATAGATTTCCCCGTTTATCTTAAAATTGTACTCCAGATTGGTTACATTTAATTTTTTCATAAAGACAGAAAAAATCCGTCCTGTACGATATTTTTCATCCAGAAGGAGCTCATAAAAGGGCTCTCTTCCCCTCTTCCTGTAAAGGAGCAGGTAAACCTCGGAATCCTCTTCCGCTTCCACTGCAAAATTATATCCATCTGCCATCTGGGTTACCCCAAGTAAAAGAGGATAACCGTATGTCACAACCACGCTCTTATTTCCCGGTATTGGCACTTTATAAGCCCTCCTGTCTTTGTCTGCTGTCTCGTCTGTAGCCATTTTTGTACACAGAGCACGTTTCCCAAAGGGAATCTGCACAATGCAATCTTTCTCATGAAATAGAATCATCCGATGATATCTGTTTATCCCCAGAACCTGCCATACAGGACTCCCTATGGTCTAAAATTTCAGATCCAGCTCTACAGGACAATGGTCGGACCCCATTATCTCGCTGTGAATCTTCGCATCTTCCAGATTCTCTTTCAAGGACGGAGAGGTGATGAAATAGTCAATTCTCCATCCGGCATTCTTCTCTCTTGCCTTAAATCGGTAAGACCACCAGGAGTAGGCGCCCTCAAGCTCCGGATAAAAGTAACGAAATGTATCAATAAATCCAGCTTCCAGAGTTCTGGTAAAGCAGGCTCTCTCTTCATCTGTGAAGCCTGCGTTCATTCGGTTGGTCTTAGGGTTCTTCAGGTCAATTTCCTGATGTGCCACATTCATGTCTCCACAGCAGATCACAGGCTTTTTCTCCTGAAGCTTCAGAAGATAAGCCAGGAAATCTCTTTCCCATTCCATGCGGTATTCCAGTCTTCGAAGCTCGGACTGGGAGTTGGGCGTATATACGGTAACCAGATAAAAATCGTCCATCTCTGCAGTGATCACACGGCCTTCTTTATCGTGTTCCTCTATTCCAAGTCCGTAAGTCACGGACAACGGCTCTTTTTTCGTAAAAACAGCTGTTCCAGAATATCCCTTGCGGTTCGCGTAATTCCAATATTGATAATAACCTGGAAGCTCCAGCTTCACCTGGTTCTCCTGACATTTGGTCTCCTGAAGGCAGAAAATGTCTGCGTCCAGCTTCGCAAAGCTTTCTTCAAAGCCCTTGGTAATACAGGCACGGATTCCATTTACGTTCCATGATACAAGCTTCATGTTGTTCTCCAATCTGTAAAAATTTATATAATGCACAAAAATCCTTCTGTACATGATTTTGCCCATTTTTTCAAAGTTTCCAGTGAACTTCATTCACAAAAAACCTCTCATAGGATATTGCCTGTGAATATTCAATATATTCTAACACTTTCTTCATTATAACACAGATTTCCCTATTCACAAAACCCTATTTTTCTGGTACAATCTAAATATTGTCCGGGCATACCGTTACCAGTGAAAATGAAGCTAAAGAAGTCCCGGTGTTACCTTGTTTTACAGCATGAACATGCTTTTTCACAGGTAACATATAAATACAATTTTTTTATAAAGTGAGGTATTTTTAATGAGTGATTCAGATATGACAAATTCTTGCAGCAGCTGTGGAAGCAGCTCATCCTGCGGCGGTTCCGACTGTTCCACATGCGGTGGATGCAGCACTAACGCAAACCAGCACAGCACTATTACTCTTACCATGGAGGATGATACTGAGGTAGAATGCGCCATCCTTACCATTTTCCCCGTAGATGCAAAGGAATATATTGCGCTTCTTCCTCTTGACGAAGAGGGCCAGAATCATGACGGTGAAGTTTATCTGTATTCCTTCACCCGCACTGCAGAGGGTGCTCCCATGCTTTCCAACATTGAGAGCGACGAAGAGTACAATAAGGCTGCTATCGCATTTGACACTGTTTTACAGAATGCACGAGAAGCAGAAGCTGCCGGAACACCTTTAGAGTAATCTCTCCGGTGGTCTTTAAAGAAATTTCCTGCGGGAGCATCAGAGTAATCTTCCCGGTGGTCTTTAAAGAGATTTCCTGCGGGAGCCTGTTTGAAAAAGGCTTTCTGCAAAATTTGAAAAAAACTTAAGCACAATAAAAGCAGGTATCTGTGATTGATAAATTCATCACATTTACCTGCTTTTGTATTTCCCATAAAACTGCGAAGGCACCGGACGGTTCCTTTCCCTTTTATAACGATCCTGCTGTCCTCACATATATGCGCTAACTGGTCCATGTACACTACTTCGTCGTACTTCCAAACCCGCCATTTCTCACATCTGTCACATCATCATCTACGGTAATCCCGTACTCAACGAAGATTCCCTGCATAAAGCCTGTATCTGCCTTCAATTCTACCACTTTATTCTCATTGGTATCATTTGTCAGCTTGGCAAAAATATGGCCTTCATTGTCAGAATAAAAATAATCGCTGTCAATAATCCCCACCGTATTATTCAGCTGCAGACGGAATTTGAATCCCAGGCCGCTTCTTGGATAGCATTTCAGCACCCATTCCTGATCCATCTCCACACAGATCCCGGTCGGAATCTTGATGGTCTCGCCTGGCTTGATGGTAAAATCAGCCGGGGAAAAGAAATCATAGCCTGCGCTTCCGGCAGTAGCCCGTCTTGGAAGACGGATTCCCTCATAAATCTTCTCTGCCTCGTCAGCAGACACGCCTTCAAAAGCATCCATCCAGTCTGCCACAAAGCGCTCTTTACTTACTTTATGAAATTTTGCAATTCTCTTCATGTTTCCTCCTGTTTATCCCGTGCAGACGCATTTTCCAAAGCTCCGGCTCTGCAGCGGATATAAAGAATGCCGGGCACATCTGTCCGGCATCCCCCAAGCTGTCACTGTGCTTTTCCTACACAGTGGCCTTGCATTTTATTCTTATTTTGCCTCTGCCGGAACATCCTTGATGCTGAAGCTCATTCTTCCCATCTTGTCTTTTCCAAGGCATACAACAGTCACTTTATCTCCAAGTGTAAGAACATCCTCTACGCGGTTGATTCTCTCCTTGCAGATCTTGGAAATGTGAACCATTCCCTCTTTGCCAGGTGCGAACTCAACAAATGCACCAAACTCCTTGATGCTTACAACCTGTCCGGTGAGGATCTGTCCCTGCTCGAAGTCAGAAGCAATGATTTCAACCATACGCTTTGCTTCCTGCATGTTCTTATCATCTACGCCGCAGATAGATACAGCACCCTCATCTGTGATATCGATCTTAACGCCTGTGCGCTCGATGATGGTGTTGATGGTCTTACCTCTCTGTCCAACAACATCACCGATCTTCTGAGGATCGATCTGGATCTGGATGATCTTCGGAGCATATTTTCCAACAGTTGTACGAGGTGCAGGGATACATTTCTCAATAACTTCGTTAAGGATGTACTCTCTTGCTTCCTTAGTACGTCTGATTGCTTCTTCTACGATCTGTCTTGTAAGACCGTGGATCTTAATATCCATCTGAATCGCTGTGATACCGTCATGAGTTCCGGCTACCTTGAAGTCCATGTCGCCAAAGAAGTCCTCAAGACCCTGGATATCAGTAAGAACGATATAATCATCATCTGTGTCACCTGTTACAAGACCACAGGAAATACCTGCAACCGGCTTCTTAATCGGTACACCGGCAGCCTCAAGAGACATGGTGGATGCACAGATACTTGCCTGGGAGGTAGATCCGTTTGACTCAAAGGTCTCGGATACAGTACGGATTGCATATGGGAATTCTTCTACGCTTGGAAGAACCGGTACAAGTGCTCTCTCAGCAAGTGCTCCATGACCGATCTCACGGCGTCCCGGTCCTCTGGATGGCTTTGTCTCACCTACAGAATAGGACGGGAAATTGTAGTGATGCATATATCTCTTGCTTGTCTCAAACTCGTCAAGTCCGTCAATTCTCTGTGCCTCTGCAAGAGGTGCCAGAGTAGTGATCGTACAAATCTGAGTCTGTCCACGGGTGAACATAGCAGAGCCATGTACTCTCGGGATGATGTCAACCTCTGCTGCCAGAGGACGGATCTGTGTGATTGCACGGCCGTCCGGACGTTTGTGATCTTTCAGGATCATCTTACGAACGGTCTTCTTCTGATACTGGTAAACAGCCTCACCAAGAACAGCAAGCCACTCCTCTTTCTCTGCGAAAGCTTCTTTCAGCTTGTCTGTGATCTCTGCAATATTGTTCTCTCTTGTCTGCTTGTCATCAGAGAATACGGCAACTTCCATTTCTTCCGGAGGAACGATCTCCTTGATGGCGTCAAACAGCTCCTGCGGAACTGCACAGGACTCATAGCTGTGTTTCTCTTTCCCGCACTCAGCGATGATCTGATCGAAGAATCTGATGATCTCCTGGTTTACCTCATGTGCTTTATAAATAGCCTCGATCATCTGATCCTCCGGAACCTCGTTGGCACCGGCCTCGATCATGATAACTTTGTCTCTTGTGGAAGCTACTGTCAGCTGAAGGTCAGAAATATCCTTCTGAGCCAGTGTAGGGTTCACAACATACTCTCCATTGATCAGGCCGATCTGTGTCGTTGCACATGGGCCATCAAATGGAATATCAGAAATACAGGTAGCAAGGGAAGAACCAAGCATAGCCGGGATCTCCGGGTTGCACTCCGGATCTACAGACATAACCATGTCTACCAGTGTTACGTCGTTTCTGTAATCCTTCGGGAACAAAGGACGCATAGGTCTGTCGATAACACGGGAGGTAAGGATTGCGTGCTCGCTTGCCTTTCCTTCTCTCTTATTGAAACCGCCCGGAATCTTTCCTACGGCGTACATTTTCTCTTCATATTCAACGCTTAATGGGAAAAAGTCGATTCCCTCTCTTGGCTCCTTGGATGCAGTTGCTGTAGCAAGTACAGTGGTATCACCATAATGCATAAGCGCTGCGCCATTGGCCTGTTTCGCAACACGTCCGATATCTACGGTAAGTGTTCTTCCAGCTAATTCCATGGAATAACTTTTGTACATGTCTTCTCTCCTTTTTCATATAAAATATTGATCTGAAGCCACCTTACACTTCTGCAGAAGCTGTAAAAACCAGTTCTGACCGACGTATATTGCAGCTCTCTTTGCCTCTGTCACAACAGAAGTCCGAAACGACTGAAAAATACATTTGATATTGCTGGGAACAGTTCTCTTCAAATGTTCTCTTCAAATGTCCTTTTCAGAAGTCTCGGAAATCTTTATCTGTCAGGTTGCCCTTACAGACAATAGTGCCTCTATTGTGACACTTATCACTATCCACAAAAGCTCCGGTAGAAAGCTTGTCAGTGAACAATCATAACTTTCCTCACATCTTAAAATAGGGCGGATGGATATCCGCCCCTTCCGCATACTAATTATTTTCTTAAACCTAATTTCTCAATCAGTGCACGGTATCTTTCGATGTCTGTTTTCTTTAAGTAAGCTAACAGTCCACGTCTCTGACCTACCATTTTCAGCAGACCACGTCTGGAATGATGATCCTTGTGGTTGTTCTGTAAATGCTCAGTAAGCTCCTGGATTCTTGCAGTAAGAACAGCTACCTGTACCTCTGGTGAACCAGTATCTCCCTCACATCTTGCATACTCTTTCATAATTGCTGTTTTCTTTTCTTTTGAAATCATCTTGATTTCCTCCTTATTATTCTTAATGGTCTCCCATGCAGGTATTCCTGTGGGGACGTAATCGCCGCATATTAAGAGACGGTCGGAGTGTCCAACCCCTGAATATGGGCTGTCTGATATGTGAACGCAGGAAGTAAACCTACTCACACCTTGCCTAGTATAGCATACCCGCCAGATTCTGTAAACTGTTTTTTTCGTTTTTCTTCCCGATATTATTTCTCAGTTTTTTCAAAAAATCTCCGGCCATCCTCTGCATCCGCCAGAAGTCTGCTCTTCAGCGCCTCAAGAGAGGGAAATTTCCGTTCCGGCCTCAAAAATGTTTTGAAATCCACCCGGCATTCCTCTCCGTAGAGATCTTCCTTACAGTCAAAAAGATAGGTTTCCACCCCTATAAAGCTCTCACCAACCGTAGGCTTACAGCCAATGTTGGTAATTCCGTGGTATATCTTATCCCCGAAATAAGAGCTTGTCACATACACACCGTTTGGCGGCAGGATCTTGGTCCTGGGAGGCACGAGATTGGTAGTGGGAAGCAGAACCTTATGTCCCATTCCCCTGCCATGTACCACCTGGCCTTCCACAAAATAATCCCTTCCCATAAGGGAAGTGACTTTCTCCATATTTCCTTTTTTCAGTTCTTCTCTGATATAGGTACTGCTGATCTTCCTGTGTCCATCCATTTCTTTGGAAAGGATTTCCACATCAAAGCCATACTTTTCTCCAAATTCCATAAGAAGCCGGGGCGTACCTTTCCGCTCAAAGCCAAACCGGTTGTCCTCTCCTACTACTACGTAGGATGCCCCAAGATCTCCCATAAGAATCTCTTTTATAAAATTCTCAGCCTTCATATGCCGGATCCTGTCATTTAACTGGCATTCTACCAGCACATCCACGCCAAGCTTTTCAAGAAGGGAAGCGCGCTCCTGGCTGGTAAGGATCATGTTGCTGGAAGCATCAATGGCAAAAAGAACAGCCTGTTCTCCAAGTGTCTTCCGCTCCCTGATCTTCTCAACCAGTTTCCTGTGGCCACGGTGGATCCCGTCAAATTTTCCCATTGTTACTGCACAGTTGGCAAGCTTTGGAAACTCACCCTCTATCTTCAGGTATTCCATAATCTCTCCTGTCACACCAGTTTATGTCTGATTGGTGACTATTCAGCACCTGCCAAATCGTCACTTTATTATTCAGAACATTTTCACCGGATAATATTTCTTCTTCCCTGCATCCCACTGAAAAATACCTGTAAAAGTTCCGTCACTGGCGTACATGCGCACCCAGCCTTCTTTGTGCTGGGGACTCACCAGATTGTCGGACAGCGGATTTCCATTTGCCAGAAGCCTGTCCCCGTAAGAATCCGCATAAAGAGCGGGGTACTCAGCCAGAACTGCCTCTACCGGATCGATCATATCCTGGACGGTTCCATCTGCCACGGCAGCTTCCACCTGGGCAAGTGTATGGCTCTCAGAGAGAGAATACCGGCCTACCCTTGACCGGAGCAGTTCTTCCATACAGCCGCCACAGCCAAGCTTCTCGCCAATATCATGGCACAAGGTGCGGATATAGGTTCCCTTACTGCAGGTCACTCTTATTTTCACCAGTGGAAGATGAAATTCCAGAGGCTCAATCTCATAGAAGCACACCGGCCGGGCTTTTCGCTCAACTGTTTTGCCCTCTCTTGCCAGCTCGTAAAGTTTCTTTCCATTTACCTTCAGAGCAGAATACATAGGCGGAACCTGAAGCTGCTCCCCTACAAAGCTTTTCAGTACCTTTCGCACTTCCTCCTCGGTCACATTCACCGGCTTCTCTTCCAGAACTGTTCCAGACATATCCTGGGTATCCGTGTCGATTCCCAGATGAAGCACTGCCTCATACGTTTTTTCCTTATCTGTAAGAAGATCCACCAGCTTGGTGCCCTTTCCAAGAGCTACCGGCAAAACACCGGTAGCATCCGGGTCAAGAGTCCCTGTATGTCCTATTTTTTTCATATGGAGAATTCCCCGAAGCTTGGCTACCACATCATGGGAGGTAAAGCCTTTTTCCTTGTGAATTACAATGATTCCCTGAAAATCTGCCATTACTTATCCTGTCCTAAAAGCTGTTTTTCGATCTGTTCTGAAATATTATTGATAACATCGTACATGGAACCGGCCAGATCGCAGCCTGCTGCTTTCACATGTCCGCCTCCTCCGAAATAGGAAGCGATCTTGCTTACATCTACAGCACCGTTGGAACGGAGTGATACCTTAAACACCTGGCTTTCATGCTCGTAAATAAACATTGCCACTTCCACACCTTTCGTAAGACGGAGCTGGCTTACGATTCCATCCAGGTCAGACGGCTTTACACCATAGAAATCCATGTCTCTCAGCTTCATGTAGCCAACGATACATTTGCCATCCAGAAGCATAATGCTCTCTGCCAGAACACGTCCCATGACCTGATTCTGAATGTAGCTCTTCTGATAGAAGGATTCGTCAATAATATTAGAAAAATCAACACCCTTTTCCATCAGGTCACCGGCAATACGCATGGTGTCCGGAGATGTGGAGGAATACTGGAATACACCTGTATCGTGGATCATTCCGGTATAAATAGCAGTTGCAATATCCAGATCGATTTTTTCTTTGTTAAGAAGCTTATACAGAACCTCGCTGGCAGAGCTGATCTCACCATGTACGTGGTTCACATCTGCAAATCCCGGATTGCTCACATGATGGTCAATGCAGACGGTCTTTTTCGCAGAAGCGAAATAATCAGACGCTACTGCCAGACGGTCAGGAGCGCTTACATCACAGGTCACAAAAAGATCGTATTCCATAGGATCACCTGCTTCATAGTGTACCTCGTCCATGCATGCAATATGTCCGAATACCGGCTTCGGCTTCTCCAGATAGATATCTGCCTTGATTTCAGGATACCATTTCTTTATATACAGATAAAGTGCCATGCAGGAACCTACACAGTCACCATCCGGGCGAACATGTCCCCCAATTCCCATGGTCTTTACGCCATCCAGAATTTCTTCGATTCTCTCCATTCCCTTCACCTCGATTTTTACTCTTCGTCTTCAGTTTCTGCTGTATCCTGTTTTTCCCCGTCCTCACTCTCGGTGTCCTTCGAATGGTCGTGTTCGATCACGTCATCAATGAGTCTGGACATATTTACGCCATATTCAATGGACTCATCCAGAATGAAACGGATTTCCGGAGTGTTGCGAAGATTCAGGTTCTTCGCAAGCTGACGGCGGATATAGCCTTCTGCACTTTTCAGCCCTTTAATTGTGGACTGCTTGGATTCCTCGCTGCCAAGGACACTGATAAATGCCTTGCAGGTCTTAAGATCCGGTGCAACCTCCACAGCCATGACAGATGTCATGGGATGGATGCGGGGATCCTTGATCTCACCGCGGATAATGTTGCTCAGTTCTTTCTGAACTTCTGCATTGATCCTTGTATTTTTAATGCTGTTTTTTCTCATTTTTTGGTCTCCTATATGAGCGCAGGCTCTAGAGCATGTTTGAAAAAGGCTTTCTGCAAGATGTGCGTCACAATTTGTGGGAGATTTTGTCCGGATGAGGGCGCCGTAGCGGGCTACGGCAACCGAATTCGGGCAAAATCTCCCGCAAAGTGGGGCGTGCAGATTGCGGGAATGATTTTTCAAACAGGCTCTAGCAACGGAAAATTGGGGGCAATGAGCTTGCCCCCAACTGACACCTGCGATTACTACGCTCTAGCGCGGCACCTCAACCATAATATATGCTTCAACTTTATCTTCTTCTTTAACGTCATTGAAATCCTGGAATACAAGACCACACTCATAACCTGCACGAACTTCTTTGACATCATCTTTAAATCTCTTAAGGGAAGCCAGCTCACCTTCGTAGATCTGCTCCTCGTCTCTGGTGATGCGTACCTTGCATCCTCTCTGGAAGGTACCGTCAAGCACATAGCTTCCTGCGATAGTACCGATACCGGAAGCCTTGAACAGCTGACGAACCTCTGCATGACCGATTACCTTCTCCTCAAATACCGGATCCAGCATACCCTTCATGGCAGCTTCCACGTCCTCAATTGCCTGGTAGATAACACGGTACAGACGAAGGTCAACGCCTTCCTGCTCTGCCAGCTGTTTCGCTGTGGTATCAGGACGAACGTTAAATCCGATGATGATCGCATTTGATGTAGCAGCAAGGCTGACATCAGACTCATTGACAGCACCAACGCCGCCATGGATCACTCTTACAACAACCTCATCATTGGAAAGTTTTACAAGACTCTGTTTTACAGCCTCTACAGAACCCTGCACATCGGCTTTGACAATAATCGGGAGCTCCTTAAGGTCGCTTGCCTGAATCTGGTCAAACAGATTATCCAGGGAAAGTTTACCCTTAGTTTCCTCAAGAAGACGGTTCTTATTCTCGGAAACAAATGCTGCTGCAAAATTCTTAGCCTCTTTATCATTCTCAAAGGACATAAGAACCTCTCCGGCATTCGGAACATCGCCAAGACCAAGGATCTCTACAGGAGTAGACGGACCAGCCTGTTTTACACGGCGTCCCTTATCATCCATCATGGCACGTACTTTACCATTGCATGCTCCGGCTGCGATAAAATCTCCAACATGAAGAGTACCCTTCTGTACAAGGATCGTAGCAACCGGTCCTTTGCCTTTATCCAGCTGAGCCTCGATCACAAGACCTCTTGCTGCACGGTTCGGGTTTGCCTTCAGCTCAGAAACCTCTGCGGTTAAAAGGATCATTTCAAGAAGGTCATCAATGCCCTCTCCAGTCTTGGCAGATACCGGAACGAACGGAGTTGTACCGCCCCAGTCCTCAGGAATCAGCTCATACTCAGAAAGCTCCTGTTTTACACGTTCAATGTTTGCACTTGGCTTATCGATCTTGTTGATGGCAACGATGATCTCAACACCAGCAGCCTTTGCATGGCTGATAGCTTCTACTGTCTGTGGCATAACACCATCATCAGCTGCAACTACAAGAACAGCGATATCTGTGGAGTTTGCTCCACGCATACGCATGGCAGTGAATGCCTCATGTCCCGGTGTATCAAGGAAAGTGATCTTCTGCCCGTTAATATCAACTACATAAGCACCGATATGCTGTGTGATTCCACCAGCCTCGCCTCTTGTTACGTTTGTCTTACGGATTGCATCCAGAAGAGAAGTTTTACCATGGTCAACGTGTCCCATTACACAGACTACCGGTGGTCTTGAAACCATTGTGGATTCATCTTCCTCTTCCTCTTTCAAAAGTTCCTCAATTACATCTACTTTTTCTTCTTTTTCTGCAATAATATCAAATCCAAGAGCAATCTCTTCTGCCTGCTCGAAATCGATCTCGTGGTTTACCGTTACCATCTGACCTTCCATGAACAGCTTCTTAACAATTGCAGATGGCTGCATCTTCATCGCTTCTGCAAGCTCGCGGATGGTAAGCTTCTCCGGAATTGTGATCTCCTTGATCTCCGGTTTCTTCTCTTCCTGTTTCTGCTGCGGAGCAGGTTTCTGAAGTGCTTTCGGGATTCTGGACATCTGGTTTCTGCCGCCCTGGTTTGGTCTGTGTCCGCCACCTGATGTCTTATCGAAATCTTTCTTTTTATTCTTGTTCTCTCTGTCACGCTCACGCTTGCTGTCCTTGGATGTCTTGGTCAGCTCTGGTGTAAAGATTGCGTCAGATCCGCCGCTTCTTCTTGCACCGCCGGAGCGCTGTCCACCCTGGTGGTTCTGTCCGCCAAAGCGTCCTTCACTACGGTTATCTCCGTCTTTTCCTCCGAAACGTCCCTGACCTCCCTGTGGTCTTCCCTGGCCAAATCTGCTGCCATTTCCGTTTCCATTTCTATTGTCTCTGTTGTCACCGCCCTGACGGAATCCACGTCCGTTTCCATCACCCTGGCGCGGTCCTCTGTTCTGGGAATCTCCCTGTCTTACAGGTCTTCCCTGACCATCATTATTTCTGTTTCCGCGGAATCCACCCTGGCCGCCATTGCCGCCCTGTGGTCTTCCCTGGCCAAATCTGCCTCCATTTCTGTCACCACGATTGTTGTCTCCGCGATTATTGTCGCGGCCCTCGCCCTGACGGAAATTACGGTTGCCCTGGCCATTTCCCTGACGCTGCTGTCCTTCGTTTCTGTTCTGCTGTGCAGCTGGTCTCTGGGATTCTGTCCTTGGAGCTTCTGCTTTTGGTGCAGTCTGAACCGGTTTTGCCGGCTCTGTCTTCGGTGCACTTACCGGTGCGCTCTTTGGTGCTGTCTCAGCTTTTGGTGCTTCTGCCTTTGGTGCCTCAGCTTTTGGTGCTTCTGTCTTAGGAGCCTCAGCCTTCGGTGCACTTACCGGCTTCGGTGCTTCTGTCTTAGGAGCTTCTGTCTTCGGTGCTGCCTTTACAGGTGCCTCCGCTTTCGCTGCCGGCTGTGCCTGTGCTGCAGGACGTGTGCCCTGTGGACGTGCTTTTCTCTCTCCAGCTGGTTTCTTTCTGTTCTTCCCGCCGTCACTTGCATTCTGTGCATGATATACGCGGATAATATTTTTTTTCTTCTTCGGTGCCTCTGCACCGTCGCCTTCTTTCTTTACTGACACTTTCTGCTCTTCTGTCTTAGGAGTCTCCAATGTTATTCCTTTCTCCTTTCCCGTATCTATAACTTTTTTCACTCTGTTTTTATTCTCTCTGTTTTGCTTATTTCTGTCTTTGGCAGGCTCATGTGACTTTATCACCATATGCCATTCTCCCTTCACCAGTACGAGCCAGGATACGCTTTCATAAGTCTTTCGCAGCTCGTATCATCAAAAATCATTTCCCGGGAACATTTAAAAGCATTCCCTGGAACGCTTTTTCCTCTTTGGTTCAGGTCGTTTTCTCAGACAACAGTGGTATGCTCTAAAGCTCCTTCCCCTCATCCTGCAGCACCTTCATAATAGCTTCTGCAAAATTCCAGTCCTGTACAGCCAGGCTGGCACGGAATTCCTTGCCCATGGCATGCCCTAACGTTTCTTTATCTGAAAGGATATACAAGGGCACTTCGTAAAATTCACACATATTCCGGAATTTCTTCTTGGTGTTATCAGAAGAATCTCCGGCTACGATTGCCAGATATCCTTTGCCGGTCTTAATGGATTTCTCAGTGGAAAACTCTCCGCTGACTGTCTTTCCGGCCTTTGTTGCAAGTCCGATCAGGGACAGTGCTTTATTATTCTTCAATACTATCAAACTCCTTCTCAAGGCTATCATAAACCTCATCCGGGATAGCTGCTTTCAAAGAACGCTCCAGTCCGTGATTTTTTCTGGCTTTCTCCAGACACTCACGGCTCTTGCAGATGTAGGCTCCGCGACCGTTTTTCCTGCCTGTAGCATCCAGAACGATCTCATCCTCTGCGGTTTTCAACACCCTGATCATTTCTTTTTTATTCTTCATTTCTCTGCAGCCAGTACACTGGCGCATGGGAATTTTATTCTTCGTCTTCATTCTCTACCGCATCCTCAGTCTCTTCAGACTCTTCACCGGCAGCTGTTTCTTCGCTATCCTGAGAAATTTCTTCTGTAGCGGACTCCTCAGACTCTTCGTACTCGTCATCCTCATAGTACTCGTCGTCATCCTCGTCATAATCATAGAAGTCGCCGGACTCTCTTGCCTGGGTTTCACTCTTGATATCAATCTTAAATCCAGTCAGACGTGCTGCAAGGCGTGCATTCTGTCCTTCTTTACCGATTGCAAGGGAAAGCTGGTAATCCGGAACCACAACAAGTGCAGTCTTCTCATCCGGATCTGCCATAACAGCGATTACCTTCGCCGGGCTTAATGCATTCTCGATCAGGATTGCAGGATTCTCATCCCAGTTGATGATATCAATCTTCTCACCGCGGAGCTCATTTACAATCGCACTTACACGGGCACCATTTACACCAACACATGCTCCAACCGGATCTACATCAGGATCGTTGCTCCATACTGCCAGCTTGGTACGGGAACCTGCCTCACGGGCAATACTCTTGATCTCAACAGTTCCGTCCTTCACCTCAGCAACCTCAGACTCAAAGAGGCGTTTTACAAGGCCAGGATGTGTTCTGGAAACAAGGATACGAGGTCCCTTCGGTGTATCCTTTACCTCAAGAATATACACTTTGATTCTCTCAGTAGGCTTGAAGGTCTCACCCTTCACCTGCTCATTCTCAGCAAGGATTGCATCTGCCTTGCCAAGATTTACGCTTACATTATGTCCTACCACACGCTGTACAATGCCGGTAACAACTTCTTTCTCATTGCCGTGATACTGGTCAAACAGAACTTTACGCTCTTCCTCACGGATTTTCTGAAGGATTACGTTCTTTGCATTCTGTGTTGCAATACGGCCAAATTTGTCAGAGTGAACCGGTACCTTCAGGATATCGCCAACCTCTGCATTGGTATTCTGCTTCTGTGCTTCTACAAGAGAAACCTCTTCAGCAGGATCTTCTACGAATTCTACAACCTTGCGGTCTGCATATACACTGAAATCGCCTGTTTCTCTGTTAATGGTAACATGTACATTGTCAGCTTTTCCAAAATGATTCTTGTATGCCTGGATCAGGGACTGCTCAATGGCATCCAGCAAAGTTTCCTTGCTGATATTTTTCTCGCGTTCCAGTTCGTCCAGAGCACCCATTAACTCCTTGTTCATTTTTCTTATTTCCTCCTTTTTGCTTTCCAGCATAATCGCTTATTTCTTAAATCGGACATGTCGCCTACTGGCAGCATCTTCCTATATGAAAGTCAGCTGTTCCGCGCCTGTGGTACTCCCACAGCTGCCAGCCCGGACTTTCATGGTAACTTAAAAATCAATTGCCAGACGCACCAGTGCGATATCTTTCTTATCGAAAGTGCGTGGAGTTCCCTCCTCATCAATGGTCACACTGTTATTATCATATGCTGTCAGTTCACCACAAAATTCTTTCTGTTTCTCGATTGGCCGGTAGGTTCTGATTTCTACCAGTTTGCCAATGCTTCTGGCAAAATCTTTTTCTTTCTTCAGAGGTCTGTCAAGTCCCGGAGAGCTGATCTCCATGATGTAGCTGTCCTCGATGAAATCATCTTCGTCAAGCCTGTCGCTGAAAGCCCTGCTTACTGTCTCGCAGTCATTCACTGTGATTCCACCTGGTTTGTCAATGTAGCCGCGAAGATACCAGTTTCCTGCTTCCTTGACATATTCCACATCTACCAGTTCGAATCCATTGCTTTCTACGATCGGAGATAACAATGCTTCTGCTTTCTGTTCATACTCTTCTTTTCTGCTCATTTTTCCCACCTGCCTCTCTAGAGCCTTTTTCAAACACGCTCTAATCCGGTATTCGCGGTTATCACCTGCGAATGCCGCTCTGGTCCTTATCATCAAAAAGAGTGGGCTCACGCCCACTCCTTTGTCAACAAGTTCTGATTTCTTGTATTATTCTAACACCTTTAAATCCAAATTGCAAGGGCTTTTTCTTATAAATGCCCATTTTACAAGGTTTTAACCCATTTTGACAGTATTGTTAAGCTTGTTTCACCAGCAACAGCTTTTACTCTCAGCTCTTTTGAGCTTCCGCTACACAACCTGTATAACAGCCTTTTCTTCATAATCTGCTGCTTAGATTCTGGGCTTCATACCCTTGGTATCACGTTTGGCCAGCTTTACCTTGTTCAATGCATACGGCTTGTCGTGATACTGAATGGTGTACTCCTGTCTCGGTTCCACCAGATAGGCATGCTCAAGAACATCCCCGTCCCCCAGCTTCATTCCTCTTACACCAACAGAGGTCTTCTTCATAGTAGAAACATCCGTTTTCAGGATACGGAGAAAATAGCCATTCTGACTCTGGAACACCACCTGTTCCATTTCATCTGCAGGACCTACAAATATCAGCTGATCCTCTTCTCCCAGCTTGGTAGATGCAATCGTTCTCTTTGCCACATCGAATTCCTCACCTGCGACAAGCTTGCACATGGAGGTCTTAGTCACGAACAACAGGGTGGATAATTTCACCTGTCCTACAGGTGCCACATAAAGGATCTGCTCTTGGCTGCTGTCGTAGTTACTCAGGTTATCAGCCGGAGTTCCCTTGTCACGGAAGCGCACCAGCGGAATGTCTGCCACTTTGATGGAATGCATGCGTCCCATATCTGTGAAAATGCAGATCTTGTCTGTATTCATACAGGTAAAAATAAATTTATTCTCTGCATGGGCAGCCTCTTTGTTTCTCTCATAAGCATTCTTATCAATAAGGCGCATATAGCCGAAGCGGTCCATAAGGAAGCAGACCTCTGTCTCTTCCATCTTCTTTTCTTCGTAAACTGCCTCTTCTGCGTTCTCGATCACAGTTCTTCTCTTGGTGCTGTATTCTTTTTTGATTCCGTCAAGTTCTTCAATAATTACTTCACACATGGAATCATAGTTGTTCAGAATATCTTCATAAGAAGCAATATTTTTCATAGTCTGGTCATACTCTGCCTGAAGTGCCTCAATTTCCAGTCCGATCAGACGATACAGACGCATTTCCAGAATGGCTGTAGCCTGATTCTCCGTAAATTTCAGATTCTTTGCAGCTTTCTCACTGGCTTTTGACTTGAATCTGATTCCCTCTGTGATACCCTCTACCAGACACTTTTTAACCTGGTCACGGCTCTTGCTGCCTCGAAGGATCTCAATGATCAGATCGATTACATCACAGGCTTTGATAAGGCCTTCCTGAATTTCCTTTTTCTCAAGCTCTTTTCCCAGAAGAGTCTTGTACTTGCGGGTAGTTACTTCGAACACAAAATCCACATGGTGCTCAATCACCTGCTTCAGGCTTAAGGTTTCCGGACGTCCGTCTGCAACAGCCAGCATATTGACTCCGAAGGTGTCTTCCAGTCTGGTTTTCTTGTAGAGCATGTTGGTGAGATTCTCTACATCTGCATCCTTTTTCAGTTCCAGTACAATACGGATTCCTTCCTTGGAGGACTGGTTGGAAATATCCACAATATCTGTGGTTTTCTTGGTTTCTACAAGGGAGGCTACGTCGTTAAGGAATTTTCCAATATTGGCACCGATCATGGTGTACGGAATCTCGGTGATCACCAGCTGCTGGCGACCGCCTTTTACTTTTTCCACTTCCACTTTACCGCGGAGACGGAGCTTGCCGCTTCCGGTCTCATAAATATTCAGAAGATCATCTTTATTTACAACCAGACCGCCTGTAGGGAAATCCGGTCCTTTCAGATAACGCATCAGGCCTTTCACACTGATGTCGTTGTTCTTTATATAAGCCTTCACTGCATCCACAACCTCCCCAAGGTTATGAGGCGGAATGCTGGTGGCCATACCTACGGCGATACCATCTGCACCGTTTACCAGAAGGTTGGGAATCTTCACCGGAAGCACCTGAGGCTCCTTCTCTGTCTCGTCGAAGTTTGGCATAAAGTCCACTACATTTTTGTCAAGGTCTGCCAGAAAAACCTCCTGGGTCAGTTTCTCCAGTCTTGCCTCTGTATATCGCATGGCAGCGGCACCGTCTCCCTCAATGGAGCCGAAGTTTCCATGACCGTCTACCAGGATTTTGCCCTTCTTGAAATCCTGCGCCATTACAACCAGTGCTTCATAAATAGAGCTGTCCCCGTGAGGGTGATATTTACCCATGGTATCTCCAACGATACGGGCGCACTTACGATATGGACGGTCGTAACGGATCCCAAGCTCGTACATATCATACAGGGTTCTTCGCTGTACCGGCTTCAGACCATCGCGGACATCCGGAAGTGCCCTGGAAATGATAACGCTCATGGCATAATCTATATAGGATTTTTGCATCACGTCCGCATAGTCCGTGGCAATTACATTCTCCTGCTTTGTTTCCATAATCTGTTTTCCTTTCAAACACACTCTGGAGCCTGTTTAAAAAATCATTCCTGCAATCTCCCACAAATTGTGACGCACATCTTGCAGAAAGCATTTTTCAAACACACTCCAAGCTAAAATCTGAGGTTCTCCTCTTGCAAAATACTCTTCTATATTACGTTCAGACCATATTCTGCTTTTTCGTCCGAAAAATTCTGCTCTTTCGGATTTCAGCCTTCTTAAATATCCAGTTCTGCATCAGTTGCATGCTCGTAAATAAATGCCTTTCTTGGCGGCACATCGCTTCCCATCAGGATTTCCGTCACGCTGGAAGCCATACGGGCATCCTCAATTTCCACCCGTTTCATTCTCCGGGTTTCCGGATTTAAGGTTGTCTCCCAAAGCTGCTGGGCATCCATCTCTCCAAGACCTTTGTATCTCTGGAGGGTAAAGCTTCCCGGCTTGTGACTGCGGCGGTATTTTTCCAGTGCCTTATCATCATACAGGTACTCTTCGGCACCCTTCTTCGGCATTACTTTGTAAAGAGGGGGCATGGCAATATAAACATGTCCCTCATAGATCAGTTCCGGCATAAAACGATAGAATAAAGTAAGTAAAAGTGTGGAAATATGAGCACCATCCACATCCGCATCGGCCATAATCACGATCTTGTCGTAACGAAGTTTGGTGATATCAAAGTCGTTTCCATAGCCTTCGGAAAATCCGCATCCAAATGCATTGATCATAGTCTTGATCTCTGCGTTTGCAAGCACCTTGTCAATGGTGGCTTTCTCCACATTCAGGATCTTACCGCGGATCGGAAGAATTGCCTGGTAATTACGATCTCTGGCAGTCTTTGCAGAACCGCCAGCGGAATCTCCCTCTACGATAAAGATTTCACAAAGTGAAGGATCTTTTTTCTCGCAATTGGCAAGCTTTCCATTGGAATCGAAAGAATATTTCTGCTTGGTGAGAAGGTTGGTCTTGGCACGCTCCTCTGTCTTACGGATCTTGGCAGCCTTTTCCGCACAGGACAAAATGGTCTTCAAGGTTTCCAGGTTTCGGTCAAAATAGAGTACCAGCTGCTCAGACATTACTTTTCCCGTGGCGCGGGCTGCATCCTGATTGTCCAGTTTGGTCTTGGTCTGCCCCTCAAAGCGTGGCTCCGGGTGCTTGATGGAAACAACCGCTGTCATTCCATTACGGATATCCGCTCCTGTGAAATTAGCATCTTTTTCCTTCAGAATACCGATCTCACGAGCGTAAGTATTCATCACCGTTGTAAAGGTTGTTTTAAATCCGGTAAGATGAGTGCCGCCTTCTGCATTGTAAATATTATTGCAGAAGCCAAGTACGTTCTCACGAAATTCGTTGGTGTACTGAAATGCTGCTTCTACCTGGATTCCGTCAGCTTCTCCTTTCAGATAAATCGGTTCGTGGAGGGCTTCGGAATTGTGATTCAGGTCTTTGATATATCCCACGATTCCATCTGGCTCATGATAAGTGATATCTTCAGGAGTATCACCACGAAGATCCATGAAATGAATGGTAAGGTTGGGATTCAGGTATGCAGTCTCATGGAGACGGCTCTTTACTTCTGTGGATGAAAATCTTGTTTTTTCAAAAATCTCCGGGTCCGGAAGAAAATTCACGCAGGTTCCGGTCTGTCTGGTCTTGCCAAGCCTGGGGAGAAGTCCCTCTTCCAGTTCAATCGTGGGGATACCTCTCTCATAATGATCGTGATGTACAAATCCATCACGGCTGATCTTAATATCCAGATATGTGGACAGGGCATTTACAACGGAAGAACCAACGCCATGAAGTCCACCGCTTGTCTTATAAGCAGAGTTGTCAAATTTACCGCCTGCATGGAGGGTGGTAAATACAAGACGCTCTGCAGATACCCCTTTCGCATGCATATCTACCGGAATTCCTCGTCCATTATCAGTGACCGTACAGGAGCCGTCTTTCTCCAGTGTTACTTCAATTTCAGAACAGTAACCGGCCAGATGCTCATCTACCGCATTGTCCACGATCTCATAGATCAGGTGGTTCAGGCCTTTTCTGGATACGCTTCCGATGTACATTCCCGGACGTTTCCGAACAGCTTCCAATCCTTCCAGGACAGAAATACTACCCGCGTCGTAAGTGTCTTTCTTTGCCATGGTGTTAATTCCTTTCTTACTATCATTCAGACTGTTACCAGTGAACAGTAACTTCAGACTCTGCTGTCCCATATTCTTCTTTTATGCATCCAGTGTACCGACAGGATTGTTCGAGAAATCAACTTGTAAGTGCACGAAATAACTGCTCATTTCATTTACAGCTCTACATTTCATGATGCACTGTCTGGGCTTCAGCATTTATTCCAATGGTTGTGAAAAGCGGACAGTATGTCCGCTTCTTTTCCATTCTTATCTTCTGTTCAAACATTCGTTCTATATCATACCCCAGTTTATGGTATTTTTGCAAGTAAAATTTGGGTTTTCTATTTTGTTTAAAATTTTTTTGACACCGCAAACCCGCTTATTTCCTGGCTTTTTTCGGAGTTTTTCAATTTTTCGCAAAAAAAATAAAAAAAGTGCTTGCATTCTCCTGCAAAGTAAGATATACTAAGCGAGTCGGTTGACAAGGCCAGTTGGTCAAGGGGTTAAGACGTCGCCCTCTCACGGCGAAAACACGAGTTCGATTCTCGTACTGGCTGCTTTATTTTCCGACAAATTGAATACATATGTTAAGCGAACCGCTTACATGGCCAGTTGGTCAAGGGGTTAAGAC
>NZ_JBCOME010000024.1:0-59540 GCF_040924365.1 Ruminococcus sp. 1001136sp1_2201st1_G3_2201SCRN_220225
GGGTAATACATATAGAGGATCTTTCCCAGAATGGCGTCTATGACGAGGCTTTTCCAGGCAATGATGAGAAGCGAATGTTCCGCTGCCTTGAGGAGGGAAATGAGGAGGGGATGCTCCAGGAGGTGAACTTCTTCTGTGACTGGATGGTGGAGCATTATTCACAGGATATGAATAATATCCGCCTGAAAATACTGGAGTTTATTATCTGGGGAGAGAAGATTGCTTTTGACAGCGGCGCGATCAATTATGGATTTAGTTACCGCAGGGACTATTTGGATACTGCCATGTCGCTTTCTACCTATGAGGATCTTCGTAAATGGTTCCAGGAAAAGATGGTAAATGTATGCCGGGCAATCCGGGATCAGAAGGAAGATCAGTCTAATTCCGCGGTAAAGAAGGCCATGCTTTATATTCAGGAAAATTACAGCAGGGATATTTCTCTGGATGATGTGTCCAGCCAGGTAAATATCAGTCCTTATTATTTCAGCAAGATTTTTAAGGAGGAGACAGGAGAGAATTTTATTGAGTATCTGACCAGAGTCCGGATCGATAAAGCCAAAGAGCTTCTGGTGGATGCAAATGTGAGCGTAAAGGAAGCGGGAATCCAGAGCGGCTATTCGGATCCAAATTATTTCAGCAGGATTTTTAAGAAGCAGATGGATATGACTCCAAGTGAGTATAAAGCGAGGTATGGAAAATGAGAAAGTGTCGTTGGCTGATCTTGTCGTTGGCTTTGCTCCTGGCAGCTGCATTGGCAGCAGGTTGCGGAAGTAGGCCTCAGGAGCCGCAGAAGGAAGAAGCAAAAGAGGAAGATAAGCTGCAGATCGGGCTTAGCTTTGACTCTTTTGTAATTGAGAGATGGCTGCGGGACCGGGATATGTTTGTTTCTACGGTCCAGAGCCTTGGGGCAGAAGTGAATGTGCAGGTAGCCGGAGGTGTTGTGGAAGAGCAGATTTCCCAGATAGAGTATTTTATTAAGAAAAAGATGGATGTGATCGTGGTGATCCCTATTGATGGAAATGCGCTGTATGATGTGCTGAAGGAAGCCCGGGAAATGGGGATTTATATAATCTGCTATGACCGCATTGTGGAAAATGTTAATGCAGATCTGTATATTACCATTGATAATGAAAAGGTTGGAACCCTTATGGGAGAGGCGCTGATCCAGGCTTGTCCGGAGGGAGGAAATATTTTTGCCATCAATGGATCTCCTACAGACAGAAATGTGGATGAAGTTGTGAGGGGGTTCAATAAAGCCATTGAAGGCAGTAATCTGAATGTGGTTTATACGGGATATTGCGATAACTGGATGGCAGAGCTGGCCGGAAATTATGTGACTCAGGGTTTGGAAGTTACAAAAGATATTGTAGGAGTGATGTGCGGAAATGATGATCTGGCAAGTCAGGCAGTGAAGGTATTGTCGGAGAACCGGCTGGCAGGGAAGGTTGCTGTGGTGGCCCAGGATGCGGATCTGGCAGCTTGTCAGAGGATTGTGGAAGGTACACAGGAAATGACCGTCTATAAGCCTATTGAACAGGAAGCGAATACGGCGGCCGAGTTCGCAGTGGCGCTTGGCAAAGGAGAGGATATTACTTCCGGAGAAGGGGAATACAAGGCAGTAGAAACCTTCAATGATGGGACATATGACATTCCTTATTATAAAATCGATCCAATAGCGGTGACGGCGGAAAATATGGATAAGGTGATCATTGACGGGGGATTTCATACGAGAGAGGATGTTTATTTGAATATTCGATAAGGAAAGGTGCTTCAAAGCGGACGCAGTGCGGACGAAATAACAAAAAGACTGATTTTTCATGCAGCTGCATGAAGAACCAGTCTTTTTGTATGGGGAAAAGAATTTTTTATGAATATACTCTGTCGATTTGAATCACGGCACAATAGTTGCCATCATCCATATTGCGGATGCGTTCTTTGAGGAGATTTGTGATCTCCACGTTGGTGAGTTTGCATTCGAAAGGAACCGCTATGTCGAAGATCAGGTTTGTGTGGGTAGGACCTTCTACTATGCGAAAATCGTGAATGGAAAGACGACGGTCCAGATTGCGAGTGATTTCTTCAATCTGGCTGCGTATTTCATTGACCTCCTTGTTGTCTGTGACAATGGGATCAATGTGGATGGTGGCAGAACAATTCAGTTTGTCCTGAAGCTCATGCTCAATGTTGTCAATCTCATCGTGGATAATCAGCAGATCTCCGTGGGCGGGAACCTCAGCGTGGAGGGAAAGAATTAGTCTGCCTGGACCGTAGTCATGGACAATCAGGTCATGCATGCCGTGGACAAGGGGATGGGCAAGAACGATCTCTTCGATTTCCTCTACTAAATTTTTCTCCGGGGCTTGTCCGAGAAGGGGATCAATGGTATCCTTCATTGTAGTGGTTCCGGTATAGAAGATAAAAATGCCCACCAGGACACCGAACCATCCGTCCAGCACCAATCCGGTAAGCTGACTGATGATAGTTGCCAGAAGAACCAGACTGGTGGAAACTGTGTCACTTAAACTGTCTCCAGCTGTAGCCTGCATGGCAGTACTGTCGATTTTGTGACCGATAGTGCGGTTATAGTAGTACATATATATTTTTACCAGAATAGATGCAATAAGGACAGCAATAATAACTGGGCTGCATTCAATGGGCTCCGGGGTGCGGATCTTGTCAATGGAGGAGCGGATCAGCTCGAAGCCCATGATCAGAATCGCAACTGAGACAAGAAGTCCGGAGATATATTCCATGCGTCCATGTCCAAAGGGATGCTCTGTATCCGGTTTTTGTCCGGAGAGCTTGAAGCCCACCAGAGTGATCACAGAGGAGCCTGCATCCGATAAGTTGTTGAAGGCATCCGCCGTGATGGCAATAGAGCCGCTTAGGATTCCGGCAAGCCATTTTCCTATAAAAAGAAAAATGTTCAAGGCAATTCCCACAGCTCCGCAGAGCATGCCATAAGACTGGCGAACCTGGGGGGAGCTGTAGTCTTTGTAATCTTTGATGAAAAAACGGGATAAAAATGTTATCATGAAAACTTCACCTCAAATAAAAGTAACTGTTCAGTTCTCTTACAGTTACGCGCTTTGTGATGCACAGAAAGGCGAATCCTCCTGCGGCACTTTCACAGTTGTCTCCTGGGGCTTTCATAGTGAAAATGCCTCGCGGAATAGTATTTGCTGAATAGTTATCTGAAAAAATAAAATAGTTACTGTGTATCCGGTGGATACATTCTTTCTAATGTAGCACATTGCGGAGAAAAATACCAGAGAAAATTTATAAAATGTCTGATTAAAGTGTGTATAAAGTTACTGTGAACGGAGTGAACAGTAACTTTATAAATCGTTGTTCCAAAAGCTACCTGTTGTGGATAGGCGTGTATAGGGTGGAGACAGCAAGCTGGCTTTGTGGAAAAACTGATCAGCAATCCAGGAAGAATGTGGAAAACTTTTTGAAAAAAAGATGGAAATATGGGGAAAAAGTGGTTGACAGAAACGGAGGCTTATAATATAATAACTCAATGTGACGTAGTGCGAGATACTTTAGCCAATAGCCCCGGCGACGGTATTTATCAGCGGTTTCGGACATTTCCGCAGTAATTGCACCATCGTTTCCATATTACTAACATATGCGAGAATTCGCATTTATACAAACAATCGTTGATAAATAACAGGAGGTAAAACCATGCAGACTTATATGGCTAATCCAGATAAAATCGAGAGAAAATGGTATGTAGTTGACGCTGAAGGCTGCACCCTTGGCCGTCTGGCTTCTGGCGTAGCAAGCGTTTTAAGAGGAAAGAACAAACCTCAGTTTACACCACACGTTGACACAGGTGATTATGTAATCGTTGTTAACGCTGACAAGATCAAAGTTACAGGAAAGAAAATGGATCAGAAGATCTACTACAATCACTCTGATTATGTAGGTGGAATGAAAGAGACTACATTAAAAGAGATGATGGCTAAGAAACCTGAGAAAGTTGTTGAGCTGGCAGTTAAAGGTATGCTTCCAAAAGGACCATTAGGAAGAGAAATGTACACAAAACTTTTCGTTTATGCCGGACCTGAACACAAACATGCGGCTCAGAAACCGGAAGTTTTAACATTTTAATTAGGAGGTAGAAAACATTGGCTAGCGCAAAATTCTACGGAACAGGAAGAAGAAAAAAATCAGTAGCAAGAGTTTACCTTACCCCAGGTACTGGTAAAATCACTATCAATAAAAGAGACATTGATGAGTATTTTGGATTAGACACACTTAAAGTTATCGTTCGTCAGCCACTGGCTGCTACCGAAACAGAAGGAAAATTTGACGTACTTGTAAACGTACATGGTGGCGGATACACAGGACAGGCTGGTGCTATCAGACATGGTATCTCCAGAGCACTCCTTGAGGCAGACAAAGAGTACAGACCAGTTCTTAAAGCAGCTGGATTCCTTACTCGTGATCCTCGTATGAAAGAGCGTAAGAAATACGGTCTCAAAGCAGCTCGTCGCGCTCCACAGTTCAGCAAGCGATAATTTCAATCGAATGCAGAAAACTATTAAAACCTCGGAAAACCTTGATTTTCCGGGGTTTTTCTTATGTTTTGGATTCTGAAAATTTTCTAAAAAAGTGGTCAATTTTGAAGCGTAGCACATACGTGTAGCACACACGTAGCATACAAATTCGCTTGACAGATTTGGAAAATACTGATAAAATGCGGACAATCTCATATTAGAGTTTTCTGTGGGGCAACCGTGAAGATTTAGGGGGCTAAAATCAGATCGGGACAGAGGACAAAAAGAAAAAGGGTACCCGTAGTGGGACACCCTTTGAGAACTGTTGATTCTTGTTGAACTTGATCGGGCAGAACAGGAAAGAGAAATCACAGTGAAAGGTATAAAAGATGGAATTGCAGCTAGTACCAAGAAGTCTGGACGTAAACAGGGGCAACTTGACAAAATGTCGCCAGAATTAGAAAAAGATATTAAAAAGTTTCTTACAGATCGTAGCATAAAACAAATAGATTTAATGAATAAATATAATATAAGTAGAAACACATTAAAAAAATATATTGAGTATATTGCAAACAAAAAATGCATATGATATAATGCCAATAGGCAAAGAGATTATAAGTCCATGCGGACAAAAGAGTGAAAGCCCTCGAAGTTGCAGCTTCTTGGGCTTTCTTCTTATTTATTATAGTGGATAAGAAACCACTAGGTTAGAGTTGTCCTACTTGCCGTCATCTAGCCATTTGCAAACATAGTAGGCAATTATGCTTGCCGTACAGGAGACAAGAAACGAGATTATAATATCCATGCGGTTCACCTCCTCCCGTTGTCGGGTATCGGTTGGACAACGTAAGTATTATATCATAGAACAATGCGTACGGAAAGACTGGACTTGAAACATATACTAGAGCCTGTTTGAAAAATCATTCCCGCAATCTGCACGCCCCGCTTTGCGGTATATTTTGCCCGAATTCAGTTGCCGTAGCCCGCTACGGCGCCTTCATCCGGACAAAATCTCCCACAAATTGTGACGCACATCTTGCAGAAAGCCTTTTTCAAACACGCTCTAGGGTGGGGGTATAATATAAACATGCCGGGGGGCGAATAAGGTGCGGAATCATCCTTAGAAAATAAAAAAGACTTTTTCAGAATGGGGCAGCACGTATGCATCAAAACTCACAGCATCTATGTGGCCAGATTTAAAGTGAATAGATAAAGATAAGAAAAGCAGATATGAGTAATAATTATTGCATTATCAGTATCTGCTTTTTTCTGTTTATTTTTTTCCTTTCCATTCTCTCTTTCTCCCACAATTTTGTTTATGGCATCGATCAGAACCAGGATATCAAGATGAGTGTAGACACGTTCTGTAAGCGTCACAGCTCCAGAATGTCCAACAATCTTTTTGATGGTAGTTTCATCAATGCTGTGTTTTTTCATCATGGAAATTGTAGTGTGGCGACCACTTAATTCCAATTTGTTCCATGATTGTGGTGTAATAACTGTCTTTGTAGTTTCGATAAAGGAAGTGTTTCCCGTCAGGTGTTCATTATATGAAAAGACTTATAAAATATTTTTTTTTGTGCACTGAATAATCACAAAATTGAGATTCTTTCTTTGTTTTTCATATCCAGGAAAAGTTTGTGGTACAATACTGAAAGGTATCATTGCTATGCAGAGATTTCTTTGTGAGAATCTGTATCGGAGGAATTAGGATATGCAGAATATATTAGTTGTAGAAGATGATTCTGATTTGAATCAGGCGATCTGTTATTCTTTGAAAAAGTCAGGATATGGAGTTTACGGTGTGACTTTTATGGAGAAAGGGAAGCAGATTTTTTTTGAGAATCAGATAGATATGGTCCTTCTGGATGTGAATCTTCCAGATGGCGAGGGCTTCTCTTTTTGCCAGTGGGTAAAAAAGCAAAAAGAAGTTCCGGTCATTTACCTGACAGCCAGGGATATGGAGGAGGATGCTCTGACAGGATATGAATCCGGGGCAGAAGATTACGTTACTAAACCATTTTCAATGAAGATTTTACTTAGAAAAATAGAAGTCATTTTAAAAAGAACTGCTTCGGTCAATCGTCTGATTTTTGCAGATGAGTATTTATATATAGATTTGGATCATGCACGAGTGACGGTAAAAGGTCAGGAATGCCCCGTCACACCGACAGAGTGCCGTCTGCTTCGTCAATTTCTTATGAACCGAGGACAGCTTCTGACTTATGATCTGTTATTGGAGCGGTTGTGGGACAGTGGAGGACAGTTTGTGGACAAGCACACACTGGCAGTAAATGTGAATCGTCTGAGGGGAAAGATTGAAGATAAGAATCACAGGTATATTTCAAATGTATATGGGATGGGATATCAATGGATTGGCTGATGTGTATCATGATGATAATTTTATTTGCAGCAGTAATGGTATTGTTATGGAAAAACTACCAGATAAAAAAAGATGCGAAGTTGTTTGCTGAAAAGGTGGAAGATGCTTTAGATGTTATCGTAACAGGAAAAGAATGGAATATGGAAGAAGAATTGGAGGATAGCCTCTGGGGAAGAACAGGAACACAATTAGCGAAAGCCGGGCACGTATTTCAGAAAAAAGAAGAAGATGGTTTTCGTGAGAAAGAAAGAGTAAAGGGATTGATTTCTGATATATCCCATCAGACAAGGACGCCCATTGCCAATATTAAACTATACCTGGAACTTCTTGAGGACGAGGAGTTTTCGCAAAGCGGTCAGGAGTTTTTGGGAAAAATCAAAGGGCAGATGGAAAAAATTGATTTTTTAATGCAGAGCATGGTAAAAATGTCAAGGCTTGAAACGGGAATTATGCAAATACATAAGGAAGACAAAAATCTATACGAAACAATCCGCCACGCAGTTGCCGGTGTGGTTCCGGAGGCGGCGTCGAAGGGGATTGATCTATATGTGAACTGCGAAGAAAATATGATGATTCGTCATGACAGCAAATGGACGGAGGAAGCAATTTATAATATTCTGGATAATGCACTCAAGTATACCGAACCAGGTGGAAAGATCCATATTCAGACAGAAAGACAGGAATTATTTTTAAAGATCAGCATTTCTGATACTGGAAAAGGGATTGCCCCGGAGAGGCAGGCAGAGATTTTTACAAGATTTTACCGTGAGCCGGAGGTGCATGATAAACCAGGGGTTGGGATCGGATTATATCTTGCAAGAACAATCATGGAACTTCAGAAGGGCTACATAGAAGTACAGTCTGAAGTGGGAAAAGGAGCGTGTTTTCGCTTGTATTTACAGGTGAATGAATCGTAACATAACCGATCGGGGATTGTCACAATATTGTGATAATTAAAAATTGAGACAGGTTTGTGATTTTTAGGAGATATTCTATAGAATATCAAAAGAAGGAAGGCAAACCAATGAAAGAATACATTGTAGAGACAAGAAGCTTAAAAAAATACTATCAAATGGGTGAAAATACGGTAAAGGCATTGGATGGTGTAGATTTTCGTGTGAAAGATCAGGAATTCGTTGCTATTATCGGAAAAAGCGGATCCGGAAAAAGTACACTTTTGCATATGCTGGGTGGACTGGATGTGCCAACAGAAGGGGAAGTGTTGATAGAGGGTAAGTGTCTTTTGGGGCTGAAAAAAGAACAGCTTGCCATATTCCGCAGAAGAAAGATCGGGTTTATTTTTCAGAATTATAATCTTGTCCCGGATCTTAATGTATATGAGAATGTCATTCTTCCGGTGGAACTGGATGGAAGAAAGGTTGATGTGGAGTATGTGGATGGGATACTCGAACTTTTAGGGCTGTCAGAGAAGAGGGAAGCTCTTCCTGGGACATTATCTGGTGGACAGCAGCAGAGGGCTGCGATTGCCAGGGCGCTTGCGTCGAAGCCTGCCATTATTTTGGCAGATGAACCGACGGGAAATCTGGATTCGGTTACCAGCCATGATGTACTTGGACTTTTGAAAATGGCAGCAAAACAGTTCAGCCAGACCTTGATTCTTATCACGCATGACAGAGACATTGCACAGCTTGCAGATCGTATCGTACATATTGAGGACGGAAAGATTGTAGGAGATACCGGGAAGGGAAGTGATTCCTATGCTTAAGAATCCGAATCAGAAAGTGATCAAAAGGATGGCATGGAACGCTTTAAAAGTAAACAGGAGAAAGACCATTACTTTGCTCCTTGCGGTTCTTCTTTCTTCCTTTTTGGTATTCACAATATTCACAGTTGGAGATTCTTATTTTAGACTTCAGAAAATTCAGAACATCCGTATGTCAGGAGCAGAATTTGATGCAATCATGTATGGAGTGACGGATGAACAGAGGCAAATGTGTGAGAACAACCCGGATATCGTTCTGACAGGTACAGTGGGAGTCTGTGGATGGGTAGAAAAAACAGATCAGGATTCCACACCGAATGTGGGACTGATCTGGGCAGATGATGGATATTGGACACAGATGATGGAGCCGGTCAGAGAAAAGCTGGAAGGAAGATATCCGACAGCTTTGGATGAGATAATGGTAACACAATCCGCTTTAAAAGAATGTGGTTACGAAGATCTTGATGTAGGCGATACCCTTGCTATGTCTTATGGAACAAATGAGGGAATCTTTACAGGGACTTTTCGAATCAGTGGGATCTGGGACGGATATGGACCCAAGAAGCAGTTTTATGTCTCGAAAGAATTCTATGATCAATCGGGGTGGAAGCTTTCTGAGGCAGCTTCCGGTCGTTACTTTATGGATTTTAAGCAAAAAATAATGACAAAAACAGAGCAGAATGCTTTTATCGAAAGTATGAACCTTGGAAAGCAACAGAATCTTTTCTTCATGGAAGATCTTGGCGCATCGGTTCAGATATTGGCAGGCCTTATTGGCTTGATTACAGTTACCTGTTTGTGTGCATATCTGCTTATTTATAATATTATGTATCTTTCCGTAGCTGGAAAAGTTCGTTATTATGGTCTGCTTCAGATGGTTGGAATGACGGAAAAGCAGATAAAAAGGATGATGAAGGAACAGATGCTTCTTATCGGATCTGCAGGGACAGTACTTGGATGTCTGTCAGGTGGGGTGGTATCCTTTTTCCTGATTCCTGTTGTAGTAAAATCACTTGGAATCAAAAGTGGTTATGTAGGAGCAGATATGGTTCGTTTTCATCCGGCAGTTCTGCTGGCAACCATCTTACTGGTTGGAGTTACTATTTTTCTGGCCAGCCGAAAACCAGCAAAAATGGCAGCAGATATCTCTCCAATAGAAGCGCTTGGTTATTGTCCGACCCACAAAACCGTAAAAGTAAGAAGAGCAGGAAAGGGGAAAGTAATAGCAAGACTTTCCATGGAGCAGTTTACAAAGGATAAGAAAAGAACTGCGGTGGTATTGTTGTCCTTGGCAGTCAGTCTGTCTGTGTACCTTTGTATTGTGACCATGCTGGACAGTCAGGCAGCAAGAACCATAGTGTCAAATTATATGGATACGGATATGGTTATTAAAAATGATACGGCATGCAAAGAAAAATCAGAAGACAGAAGAGATATTCTGGATGAAGCTTTCGTGAAGTCAATCAAAGAAAATGCCGGAGTCTCTGAAGTACATTCTATGACATTTGCCGAGATTACAGTTCCATGGGAACCGGATTTTGCTGAGATGTGGATGAAAGAATTTTATGCAAAGTGGATGAGTACTCCATATAGTAAGGACAAGGACGAGTATCAGAATCATCCTGAGAATTTTGGATCCTCTCTGATCGGAATTGATGAACAGGAATTTGATTATTTAAATAACAGTCTTGAGCATCCGATCAATAAAGAGGACTTCCTTTCGGGAAAAGCATGTATTGTTTATCGAAATGGTTTGGATTTCGCAGATGCTGACGTAATAGGAAAAAATGTGACATGTGCTTTGTATGAAGATCAACAAACGACAAAAACTTTTATCATAGAAGGAGTTACGGACGAGAATTATTATACGGCACTCCTTGGATACCCACCGACGATTATAGCCAGTGATCAGGTAGTGAAAACATTTGCCAATAATCCAATTATATTAAAGACCAGCATAAAATATCACAAAGAATATGATAGAGATACAGAGCAAGAAATCATGGCGTTATTAGAAGAAAATGGCAATGCAAAAGACTTTTCCTGGGAATCCAAAATCGAAGATGCAGATGAGATTGAAAAAGCACAGGGCAATATGCCGCAAGTGGGAATCGGGATTGTGTTGATTCTGGCTTTTATCGGAATCATGAACTACATGAACACCTTTGTAGTAAATGTGCAGAGCCGGATGACGGAGCTTTCGGTTATGGAGAGTATCGGGATGACCCCGAAGCAGCTTCTTGGAATGCTAGTCAGGGAAGGGGTTCTCTATGCAGGCGGCGCATGGCTTGTTACGCTAACAGTAGGAATGGGAGCAACGTATCTTCTTTATGAATCAATGAATTATCGTGGGATTGCGTTTTCAGTGCCATTACTTCCACTTTTATTTGCAGTGGGAATCAGTTTGCTGGTTTGTACTATGGTTCCGGTGCTTACCTGGAGTGTTTTGGAAAAGAATGGAACTGTTGTTGAGAGGATTAAAGGAGTTGAGTGATTTTGGATTTTAGATATAGATATAAAAAATGATTGACTAAAAACCGTAGTCACCATAATATATATAGGAGAGATGCCTGCGTAAGCGAAGTAAAAGTAGACGGGACAGCCTACTTCCTGATTGGGGGCAAATAATAGCCATTGAAGATTGACCGGTGCATTCCGATCCGCTGTCCATATTAAGAAATTAGGCGTCTGTGAAATAGCAGACGCTTTTCTTTTACATGAGAATAAGGAGAAAGCCCCACAGAATGGTGCAGTTTTGCTGGTTATGGCATTTTTGATTAGCCCGATGGGGCTGCCGCTGGCTGCGATCTGGCTGCTGGGCAAGGTACAGAGCTTGAAATTTGCGATCCAGGATTGGGTGTATGGGTAAATGATGTGAATATAATTTGGAATGAAAAGAAGCAGGACAATGGGAGATGAGACCCAATGCCCTGCTTCTTATTTTACTTGGTATGAACGGTAGAGTATTTCTGGTTTTTGCTTTTGGGTTTGTATGGAAACATCATTTCAAGTTTACCAGAAGATAATAAAGGCTTGAGGTAATATTTGCTGAAGTGAGAACGACTGGAAACATTAATATATGCTTGCATTTCATCTCGACTTTTAGGGTCTGCACAAAATTCCAATAGCAAGTTTTGCTTGCTGATCACAGATGTATCATGTGCTGTATCATGTGCGGCATCATGTACGGAAGCACCGCACATGATGTAGTTTACATTTTTCAAGATGACCCTGAAATCTGTTGCTGTCGAGAAAAATTCAGGTTTATATATTTCTGAATATCCTGGTAGTTTTTCAGTCTCACTAACGATTTTGCGCAGACCACTTCCACGGCGTTCCATGTACTTCATGCGGTGGAACAGGTCAGCAATCACAGGGTTTCGTCGCATCGAACGAATACTGTAAATATCGTATTCTTTATCGTCCAGCGCATCATCAAAGATAGAGCCTTTTTCCAAGCCATTCCACCGGGTACAGAACATACGGGAGTTATAAACCGTGTGCTGATCGGTCATGAGTTTTCCGGCATTGGTCAGGAGTCCATTTTTATCAGTCAAACCAAAGGAAACATAATCGGATGGCTCAAAGCGGAGACCGGTCCGTTCCAGATAGGTTGCTTCCAGAAGTGTAAAGCTGTAATCCTTTTTGCCGCGTCTGTTGTTAGGGTATCAAAGGACTGATTGGTTCCCTTTAAGATCAATTCATTCACAATGTAATCAGGGGCAATTACGCTTTCATTTCCAACACGGATATATGCCTCCATCACGCCGTCTGCCTTGTAATAATATGGGGTGCTGCGGCCGGGAGAAACCTCCAGAGCTAATAGATTTTTACCATCTTCCTGTAATGGTTTTAAGATAAACTGAGGTAATGGTGTGATACGTTCTTTGATTAAGCGACTGATCGCTTCAGCATCCTTTTGAACATCGGACAAGCCAATAGGTTTCCTGTCATCAGAGATTCCGAAAAAAAGAGTTCCGCCGATTCCATTAGAAAAGGCACTGACACTTTTTAACCAGCTTTTGGGTTTCTTTATTTCAAGTGCAACTTTGAAATCACATTCGGTTGCTTCTGCAATTAGCTGTTCTATCATAAAATCCCTCCTTTGAGGTATTGGTAGTTTCTTTATATTAATATTATACCCATAAGGAGAGTTTATTTCAACGATAGGCACAAAGAGTTCAGAGAAAATATTTTGAGAGGAGGGCTTTTTATGGCAACTACAAGAATCATGCCACTTCATGTCGGCAAAGGCCGCACAGAGAGTCGGGCGATCAGTGACATCATCGACTATGTGGCCAATCCAAAGAAAACAGATAACGGCAGGCTCATTACCGGCTATGCGTGTGACAGCCGGACTGCGGATGCGGAGTTCCTTCTGGCAAAGCGGCAGTACATTGCCGCTACCGGACGAGTGCGTGGCGCGGATGATGTGATTGCCTATCATGTGCGCCAGTCCTTCCGCCCCGGTGAGATTACCCCGGAAGAAGCAAACCGGCTGGGCGTAGAATTTGCAAAGCGTTTTACTAAAGGCAATCATGCCTTTGTAGTCTGCACTCACATAGACAAGTCGCACATTCATAATCACATTATCTGGTCATCGGTCAGCTTAGAATATGACCGGAAGTTCCGAAACTTTTGGGACAGCACCAAGGCGGTTCGTCGGCTAAGTGACACCATCTGTATTGAGAATGGACTGTCAATTGTAGAGAATCCGAAACCTCACGGAAAGAGCTATAACAAATGGCTGGGCGATCAGGCAAAGCCCTCTCACCGAGAGCTGCTTCGTGTGGTGATTGACAACGCATTATCACAAAGTCCTGCTGACTTTGAAGAACTGCTGAAGCTGTTGCAAGAGTATGGTTGTGAAGTCTCAAAGCGCGGAAAATCGTATCGACTGAAGCTCTCTGGTTGGGAGAAAGCCGCCCGCATGGACAGTCTGGGCGAAGGATATGGATTGGAGGATTTGCAGTCAGTTCTCTCAGGGAAGAAAGCCCATACCCTACGAAAGAAAACAGTCACACAGACAGAGCCGCCGAAGGTCACAGTTCCTACGTGGTCACTGACCCGAAAGGCGATATCGTAATCGACTGCGGACAAGCCCTTTTGAAGAACGGATATAGTATCCGGCTGTGGAATGACCTTATTATATTGGTAAACAAGTATGATTGTTCTGGTTGTGGACCTGATTTAATAGGCGAATCATTGCTTAATAAATAAGAACGAAATATAATATAGCTTAGAGATGAACAGATACGACTAATATATCAAGGGGGTTCTTAACTTGCCAAAATTCAGCCCCAAGATATTGCAATCTGTGAGAAATTAGGAAAATCTTAATGTTTTCTCATGAAATAATAAGGATGTGCTGTGTTCGGCTTTGATAATATAATAATATATACTCTTTGAAGGGAGAGTGACTTCATGTCTAATAAAATATTAGTAGTCGATGACGAAACAGAAATTGCGGATTTAATAGAAGTCTATTTGAAAAACGAAAACTACACTGTATTCAAATTTTATACGGCTCAAGAAGCCCTTAACTGCATTGAAACAACCCCCATTGATCTTGCAATTTTGGATATTATGCTTCCTGACATAGATGGATTCACTCTATGCAAGAAAATCAGGGAACATCATACCTACCCCATCATCATGCTGACAGCCAAAGATGCTGAGACTGATAAAATTACCGGCCTTACTCTTGGAGCGGATGATTACATTACAAAGCCGTTTCGCCCTCTGGAGATGATTGCACGGGTAAAGTCTCAGCTTCGCCGGTATCAAAAGTACAATCCTGCTCATTCTGATACCGGTGAAACCTCGTCTGCCGCATCAGAAGATAATCTTGTTTGCGGTTCCTTGACAATGAATATCAAGGCACATACTTGCTTTTTGGGGGAAACGCCCTTGGTGCTGACGCCTACGGAGTTTTCAATCCTGCGTATTCTTCTGGAAAATACCGGGAATGTAGTCAGTTCAGAAGATTTGTTTCACAAAATCTGGCAGGACGAGTATTACAGCAAATCCAACAACACCATCACCGTTCATATACGCCACCTGCGGGAGAAAATGGGAGATAGTATGGACAAGCCCAGATTCATTAAGACGATATGGGGGGTAGGATATAAAATTGAAAGTTGATAAAAAAGACGAATACTTTGCTTTTCAATCCAAACTCATTCGACGAGTTTGCATGAATGTCATTACCTCTATCGTTGTGGTGGTGGGGCTGTATCTTTTCATCTGGAAACAGCGAATTGGCGATCTGATTGTATGGATTCTGGAAACCGTATTCGACATGAAGCATGAAGCAGCATTTTATTATTACAGTGACCATTTTCGAGGTAATAAAGAAATTTTTTTTGCTGTGGCCGTTCTTCTAATATTTACAGTCCTCATGGTACGAATTTTCCGATGGGTTACCGGCTATTTCAGAGAGGTCAATCAAGGGATAGAGTCATTGCTGGCAGACGATGAAAAGCAAATCCAGTTGTCATCGGAAATGCTGCCATTTGAGCGGAAGCTAAACTCTGTAAAACAAACTTTAGCAGAACGAAAAATGGAAACCGCTTTGGCTGAACAGCGGAAAGACGAATTGGTTATGTACCTGGCCCATGATATTCGGACCCCACTCACATCTGTAATTGGATACCTCAATCTGTTGGAGGAAGATCCGAATATGCCCCCTGAGCAGAGGGCTGCGCGGGTTCATATCGTGTTGGAAAAAGCCTACCGACTGGAGACGATGGTAAATGAATTCTTTGAGATCACAAAATATAAATCTCAGAAAATCACCTTGTCCAAGGAAAACATCGACCTTTATTATATGCTGGTCCAACTATCGGATGAATTGTCTCCTGTTTTGGCTCCCAGGGGAAACACCGTTACCCTGCATCTTGACGAGAACTTGACCATCGAAGCCGATCCGGAAAAGCTGGCACGGGTATTTAACAACATTCTGAAAAATGCCGCATCGTATAGCTTCCCACATACCGAGATTGTGATCTCCGCAGAAAAATTGGAACATGAAGTCATCATTCGGTTTCAGAACAGCGGCGAAGATATTCCAAATGAGGCATTGGCGTCTCTTTTCAATAAATTCTACCGGGTAGATCAGTCTCGTTCCTCTGATACAGGCGGCACAGGGCTTGGATTAGCCATAGCAAAGGAGATCGTCACGCTGCATGGCGGGGCAATCAGCGCATCCAGCAAAAATCATGTGGTTACATTTACAGTCTCTTTGCCGTTGTCAAATTAGCAATTACTTTGCATTTTCTTAGGAGTCAATCAACTTCTTATTAAAACAATCCATGCTCTTGTCCAGTAGAATGATACTGACAGGAGCATGGATTTGCTCTTTTATGAAACAAATCACCGAAAGGAGCAAAATGATGGGAAGCATACTCCGCTGACTGTTACAGAACAGCATACACATGGAATCGACCTTCACCGCAATACGCCCGGCATTCCCCAAGGAATTGACGCGGCGGTGGCGGAAGGCCGGCTGGATTTGAATGTCAAAAACAACACCGCCTACACATTTCAAATCCAGATTTCTGTTGACAAATATCATATGAGAGGGAAAGTGTTGTCCGATGCAAAGCTGCGGACCGCCGCTGGATAGAACATAAGTAAAATCTCCCCTTTACATTAGGATTTTCTTAGGAAATAAACAACTTCATATTAAAGTTTCAAGCGCCGCTGTTCAGTACAATAAATGCTGACAGGGGCGCTTTTGTTCCCTTCAGAAAGGAGGCTTTATATGATGGAAGAAAAAATGCTGCCTGTTCCCAATGAAGGTCATCGCCGGAGGCAAAAGCAGCGGCGGAGGCGCTTTCCTTGGGGAAGTATTGCCACAGTCATTCTGGTCGTGGCTGTTTGTGTATATGCGTTCACATTGTTTGGAGATAAAGAATCGCCTGAAAATTCCCAAGTAAACGACACCACAACGCAGGGGCCTGATGATGTGCAAGTTGGCCTTTTGGATGAAAGCTCACCCCAAAACACGCAGACAGCAAATGATGACACCGACTGGAACTTGGTGTTGGTAAACTATGAAAACGCGATCCCCGAAAACTACGAGCCAAAACTGGTAGAGGTGCCCGGCGGTGAGAAAGTAGATGAACGCATCTATGATCCTCTCATGGAGATGTTGGAAGCAGCAAAGGAAGGAAATTTGGATCAACTACCTATGGTCGTATCCGGTTACCGCACGCAGAAAAAGCAGCAGCAGCTCTATGACGACAAAGTGGCTGGATACCGCAAAGAGGGAAATTCCCAGAGCGAAGCGGAGGAACTGGCAAAGCAATGGGTATCTGTTCCCGGATACAGTGAACATCAAATTGGTTTAGCCGTGGACATCAACGGAGCCATCTATGATCTTTATTTCTGGCTGCAAGAAAACAGCTACAAATACGGTTTTATCTTCCGTTACCCTGGAGATAAAACCGACATCACGGGCGTTGCCGAGGAAGTATGGCATTATCGGTATGTTGGCGTTGAGGCCGCCACAGAGATGTATGAAAAAGGGCTGTGCTTGGAGGAATATTTGGCAGAAAGGCAGGCAGAGCAATGAAAAGATTGAAAATCGCTGTTTTGTTTGGCGGCTGTTCCCCGGAGTATAGCGTGTCCCTCCAGTCCGCAGCCGCTGTGCTTCAGAATATGGACAGCAGCAAGTATGAAGCGGTAATGGTCGGCATTCCTTGCGCTCTGTCGTGTAATCATGGAAAAGTATTGATAAACGGCTACGAAGCACCAATAATTGGACGCATCTGTATGGATCAAAAGATAGTCGATATTACGGATTTACCAGATGTGAAAAGCGGTGATATTGCTGTCTTCATAGGAAAATCAGGCCAGTATGAAATCACGGCCTATGACCTTGCAGAAGCAAGTGGGACAATTACCAACGAACTGTTAAGTCGCTTAGGTAGCCGCTTAAACAGAATGATAGTTTAACTTATAGAATGTAATTATCTGCCGCACGACGGCAAAAGAAAAAAAGCCGTCGTGCAGCAATCGTTTTCCCATGTCAAATTAAACACTCGACGGCTTTGAACAACAACCAAAGCTGTCGTTTTGTTTTTTGAAGGAGTGTGATATACAGAGCGGCGGCCAGTAGAGGTAGTCGCCATGATAGCGGTATTTAGACAGGGCAATATGGCCTTTTGATCAAAAAAATCTTTGCTAATACCCTAACTTGTTCCGCCCCATTTCGGCTCACCTGTCAACTGGACCTGTGAACCGAAATGGAGGTACATAATGCAGAAAATCAATCTTCGGGAGCTGTATCCCGATATTTACAAAAAAGACACTTATTTGGAAGTAACCGATGAAGTGCAGGCGGTGTTCCTGGCCGACAAACGAGCGGAAGCACGCTACCTACGCCAGATGTATAACTACAAAGCGCACTACTCCCTGGACTGCGACAATGGCATTGAGAAGGCCATTGTGCAGCACCCGCCGACCCCGGAAGAAATCCTGGAGGACAAGCAGCTCCGCGATCAGCTCTACGCTGCGGTGATGGAGCTGCCGGACAAGCAGGCCAAGTGGATTTATGCCCGGTTCTACTTAGGCATGACCGTCAAAGAAATTGCCCAGGCAGAAGATGTTGATCTCAGCTGGGTATATAAGAGCATAAAGCGCGGTTTGAAATGCCTGGGAAAAAATTTCAAAAACCTTAATTAACATGGCCAAAATGTCGCCGTTTTCTTCACTACCATTAGAAGGACAACTTATCACCTTCATTGGTACATTGACAACTGAATAGACGGCATTTTTGGTACATAGCCCATGTACGAGCGAATCAGGCGCGCCACCAAGAAGGACAAGCCAAGGAGGTGATGAACGGGCTGTCCTGAGCGATCAACGCAAGCCTAAAGCCCGGAGGTGGCACTTCGGGGCGCAGTGACTGCATGGGGGCTTAAAGATACTTCCTCACGGCCCGCCAAAGATTTTTTTGGGGGAACCCTGCGGCGCACGAGTAAAACGACGCTGCGGAGTTATGACAGCCGCGCCAGCGGAGACCAGGAATGTCCCTATCGTCAGGGATGCGTGGCAAATGTGGCGAGTAAATTTTTCAAAGTCAGATACCATGGGGCTGTCTATTTCCCGACAGCCCTTTCCCATAATCGAAGAAAGGGGGATTTTCCATGACCGAACAGGAAGCCTATCAAGAACATATCCGTTATGCCCATGATACCTACTGTCGGATTGTTATTCGCCATGCGTCCTTTGACGCTGCCCGTATGCTGGCGGCGGCGTGGTACTGATCGGCACGACTCTGGTGCTGCTGCTTTCTGGACTTTTTGGTTAAACTACGGTATTCTGAAACTGAAAGGAAACAGAATTCGACACAATCCGAAAAAGTCAATGAAAATCAATAAAAGTTGCGGTTTATAATCGCAAAACCTATTGATTTTTTTATGCGCTTGCGGTATTATGGAACCATGGAGGTGGTTCCTATGATAGACAGACCGCTCTACGTCGATAAAATTATGGCCTACACCGACACACCTTTTGTAAAAGTGTTGACGGGAGTTCGCCGCTGCGGAAAATCCACAGTCCTTAAAATGATTATGGAGAAGCTGCAACAGGAGCATGGTGTTCCGTCTGAGAGGATTGTCAGCATGCGCTTCGATTCCATGGATTATGAGGATATGACAGCGAAGGATATGTTCAAGGCTGTCAAAGAAAAGCTAAATCCAACGGGGAGAACGTATCTCTTTCTGGATGAGGTTCAGGAAATTGAAGGCTGGGAGAAAGTGGTAAACTCCCTGGCAACGGATTATGATGTTGACCTTTATGTGACAGGCTCCAATTCCAGAATGATGTCTTCGGAAATAGCGACTTACCTGACCGGACGATATGTTTCCTTCCGTATCTATACGCTTTCTTTTCAGGAATATCTGGAATTCAAAAAGCAGTATACACAGGTAAAGGATATCCATGCTGAACTGGCAGACTATATCCGCTTGGGCGGCTTCCCTGCAACGCATCTGCGAGAGTATTCACAGGATGAGGTTTATACGATTGTCCGGGATATCTATAATTCCACGATTTTCTCGGATATCGTAAAGAGAAACCAGATTCGCAAGATCGACCAGCTGGAACGGGTGGTTCGGTACACATTTGCGAATGTGGGAAATTCATTCTCAGCAAAATCAATTTCTGATTATCTGAAATCAGAGCATCGTTCTATCGACAATGAAACGGTGTACAGCTATCTGGAAAAGCTGGAGAAAGCATATCTCCTTTATCGCTGTTCTCGATACGACCTGCGCGGAAAGGAGATTCTGAAAACGCAGGAGAAGTTTTATCTTGCCGATACCGCTTTGCGTTACAGCGTGCTGGGCTACACACCAGACAGCGTCGCTTCCAGTCTGGAAAATGTGGTGTATCTGGAACTTTGCAGACGAGGATATACCGTGACGATTGGAAAAACGCCGGATGGTGAGGTCGATTTTGTGGCGCAGAAGCAGAATGACCGGTTATATGTGCAGGTCACACAGGAGATTAAATCCGAAAAAACAGAAAAGCGCGAATATGAACGGCTGCTGGAAATCCGGGATAACTATCCGAAGTATGTTTTAAGAGCCGATGAATTTGCCGGAGGCAATTACCAGGGCATTAAGAGTATGCACATTGCAGATTTTCTATTGAGCACAGAATATTAACGATGAGGGCGGCGGTGAGCCGCCCTTTTACATACTGAAAATAAGGTATGTAGAGAGGAAAAAATAGGCCAGAAGAAACTGCGATTATAAAATTTAACTGAAATTTTTGCAGAAATTCTACAAAAAAAGAAGCAAATATTGGCCGAGACATTTTTAACTGTTATAATAGTGACTGAAAATACGAATACTGAGAATGGAGAGGTTTGTTTTCACCCGGTGGTACTGGTGGTAACCATTTTGCTGGTTGGAATTACCATCTTTCTTGCCAACCGGAAACCTGCAAAATGGCAGCTGCTGTTTCGCCTATCGAGGCATTTGGCTATCGTCCTTCTCATAACGCATCAAAAACAAGAAAAGCAGGAGAGGGAAATTTGCTCACAAGACTTTCCAGGGAACAGTTCACAAAAGATAAGAAGAGGACTTTTATGGTACTGTTGTCTCTGGCTGCCAGTTTGTCTGTGTACCTTTGTGTTGTGACCATGCTGGACAGCCAGGCTGCAAGAACCATTGTATCCAATTTTATGGACAGTGATCTCACAGGTTGGAATGGAAGTATTGTGGAAAGGATTAAGGGAGTAGAATAATTGTTATTGAGCCGCATTTTTACGAAAGGGACATGTCAACTTTGGACTTGGAACTTTCATAGTAAAAATGCGGCTCTTTTGTCATATTAATTAACAACCAATGTTAAACATTTTGCAAATCGCATTAAATAATTCGGTGCAGCTATTGAAATTATAACACATAGTTTCGACTTCTTTATTTTTTATTTACGCGAGCAACGAGCCAAAGTAATAGTAACACTTTATTTCAAGAAAATATGGATCAGCTTATCATAAATCCGTCTATAAGGCTGATACCTCATCGGCAGGTCGATCCAGGTTTTTTTGTCTACGATGCTCTTGTAATGGGAAAAGGTCTCGAAGCCTTTCTGGCCGTGATAGCTTCCCATACCGCTTTCACCGAAGCCGCCGAATGGCATTTCGCTGGTGGCGAGGTGAATGATCACATCGTTGATACAGCCACCGCCGAAGCCACACTCAGAGGTGACTTTTTCGCAGATGGCTTTTTCCTGGGCAAAAATGTAAAGAGCCAGAGGATGAGCCATGGAATTTACCTTTCGGATTACTTCTTCTATGGAATCAAAAGTAAGGACAGGCATTACCGGTCCGAAGATTTCTTCCTGCATTACGGCATCTTCGAAGGTTACCTGATCCATGACTGTAGGTTCAATCTGTAAAGTTTCGGGACGGGCATTTCCGCCGCAGATGACTTTCGCAGGATCAATCAGGTTCTGAATGCGGTTGAAATGCTTTTCGTTGATGATCTTTCCGTAATTTTTGTTATCCAGAGGGGATTTGCCAAACTGCTTACGGATCTGTTTCTGGATCTGTTTCAGAAGCGTATCCTTCACTTCTCGGTGACAGTAAATGTAGTCAGGTGCTACGCAAGTCTGTCCGCAGTTCAGATATTTGCCGAATACAATACGTTTGGCGGCAAGCTTGATATTTGCAGATTTATCTACAATGCATGGGCTTTTTCCACCAAGCTCCAGGGTGACTGGAGTGAGGTGCTCGCTGGCATGGCGCATGACCTCTTTTCCAACAGCCTGGCTGCCGGTGAAAAAGATGTAGTCAAAGTGCTCTTGGAGAAGGCAGGAGTTTTCCTGGCGTCCACCCATAACAACGGTCACATACTCTTCCGGAAAACATTCACGGACGATCTCGCAGATGATATTGCTGGTGGCAGGAGAGTAGGCGCTGGGTTTTAATACTGCAGTGTTTCCGGTGGCGATGGCGTCTACCAGCGGATCAAAGGTAAGCAGGAAGGGATAGTTCCACGGGCTCATGATCAGGGTGACACCGTATGGGGACGGCTTCCTGTAACTTCTGGAATGGAACTGGGCAAGTGGGGTGTGCACGGTTTTTTCTCTGGAAAGGGATCGGATGTGCTTTAGCATATAGGTAATTTCGCTGAGAACGAGACCGGATTCGCACATGTAGCTCTCGAAGCTGCTTTTTCCCAGGTCTGACTTCAAGGCAGCATTGATCTGCTCCTGGTGGGACTGGATGGAGGTTTGCAGCTTTTTTAAGGCAGTGATGCGAAAGTCAATGTTTAAGGTAGCGCCTGTATAAAAATAGTTCCGCTGCTTGCGGATGATTTCCTGGATTGCTTCCTGGGTCATGGGAAAGTCCTTTCTGATTATTTATAATGTATTTGATGTTTTGAAATATAGTTTACATAATGTAAAAGGCTATAAAGGGGGTAATTCAAAACTATCTTATTTAAATTGAGATTACCGAATGTAATGTTATAAAGGTGACAATATGGTATTTTTCAAACACGCTTTAGTTTTTTATTGCACTGTGTTTTCTTTAGCCGGTATCAGCATATAATAAAATTTCTCCAGCTCCTGTGCATCCATCAGTACCGGTACCGGATACAGCGGATTCGCCTCTTTGTCCGCATAGTGTGACAGCTTCGGAATGTCTTCTTCCTGGATTTCCGGGATGGTATCGCCGATTCCGAAGCGGGCCTTCATGTCTTTGACCGCCTGGATAAAGTTTAATGCGGCTTCTTCTTCCGGTGTTTCTTTGGAGGCAACCCCGGCAGCAACAGCAAGGGCTGCCAGCTTCTTATAAATTGTTTTTCCGTAAGCTTCCAGAACATAAGGAAGAAGTACAGCGTTGGCAAGTCCATGTGGAACATTGTATTGTCCTCCCAGAGAATGGGCAACTGCATGTACATAGCCTACATAGGATTTTGTAAAAGCGCAGCCAGCGAAATAAGAGGCGCGGAGCATATTCCGGCGCGCTTCTTTATTGCTTCCGTCGGTGTAAGCAGTGTCCAGATTTTCGAAAATCAGCTGCACTGCATCCCGGGCATTTTTACGGGTGCCTGGTGTAGTGGAATTACCAATATAAGCTTCCACTGCGTGGGTGAGTGCGTCCATACCTGTAGTAGCGGTGATGAATGGTGGAAGGCTTAATGTGACCTTGGGATCAAGCACAGCGTATCGGGGAATCAGCGGGAAGTCATTGATGGCATATTTATGCCGGGTTTCGGCGTCCACAATTACCGCTGCCAGTGTAGTTTCGCTTCCGGTTCCTGCAGTGGTTGGAACGGCGATAAGAAGTGGAAGCTTTTTGTGCACTTTCAGGATTCCTTTCATCTTTGCAAGAGACTGATGAGGTTTGGCGACTCTGGCACCTACTGCCTTGGCGCAGTCCATACTGGAGCCTCCGCCGAAGCCTATAATGGCCTGACAGTTATTTTTATGATAAAGTTCAAGTGCCTCAGCCACATTCACAGTGGTAGGATTTGCTACTGTTTTGTCATAAAGGATATAGGGAATGTTGCTGTCTGTCAACACTTTTTCAAGGCAGTCTGTAAGACCAAGCTTATGGATTCCTGCATCTGTAATAATCAGCACATTTTTACATTTTTTCTTTTTCAGCACGTCGGGAACGGCTTTCAGACTGCTGATGATCTCAGGATTTCGGTATGGCAGGAATGGAAGGGCAAATTTGAATACGTTCTGAAAAATCCGACAGTATATTTTTTTTAAGGGATTCATATGGAAGTTCTCACTTTCTGTTAAATGGTTTCTGTTGCTACAATGTAATAGAGCCTGCTTCAGACACGCTCTATTTGGTAATTATTTAGTACTTTCACAGCTACATGCTTTGTGGAATACTTACTTTATTGTACTTTTTTTATCACGTATGAATTATATCATGTTATCAAATATTGTAAAGATAAAACAATTTTATTATAAAATAAATTTCAACTTTCATAGAAAAAATACGCTCTGGTGATTTATTGTTCACTGGTAACGTTCCGCGAGGTGTTTTTTGTGAACAAAGTTCACAGAAAACCCGAGAATTGCGGCGCGAAATCATGCTTTGCATGATTTCTGTGCATCGCGAAGCGCGTTACTGTGAACGGAGTGAACAGTAACCTGGTGATTTATTGAAAATAATGAAATAAACACCTGTGTCTCGACTGGCGCCTTCTGTTGTGATATACTAAAACAAGAGATTTTTACAACAGGAGGCGTTTTCGTGGGTGAACAGTCAGAGAAAATAAAGAAAAATATTTGTATGGGGCTGCTGGCTCATGTAGATGCAGGAAAAACTACATTGTCAGAAGCACTTTTATATTTAAGCGGAAAGATACGAAAGCTTGGAAGAGTGGATCACAAGGATGCATATCTGGATACTTCACCCCTTGAGCGTGAGCGGGGAATCACGATTTTTTCCAAACAGGCAGTGCTGGAATTCCCGGAAACAAGAGTTACCATTCTGGATACGCCTGGACATGTGGATTTTTCTGCAGAGATGGAACGTACCTTGCAGGTTCTGGACTATGCAGTGCTTTTGATTAACGGTGCAGATGGTGTGCAGGGACATACGGTGACTTTATGGAAATTGCTTGAGCGATACCAGATTCCCACATTTATTTTTGTGAACAAAATGGATCAAGATGGAACGGATCACGATGCTCTTTTGACTGAATTGAAAAAAAGGCTGAATGAGAACTGCATGGATTTTTCAGAGAAAGGAAATCCTGATGGAGACTTGAATCCGGAAGTGCTGGCTGGTGAAAAAGAACAGCAGAATTTGATGGAAAATAAATTTTCTGAAGAATTTCTGGAGAGCCTTGCCATGTGTGACGAGGAACTGCTGGAAAAATATCTGGAAACAGGAGAAGTATCCAGGAGAGAGATTACCGGTCTGATCGCAGATCGAAAGGTTTTTCCATGCTATTTTGGCTCTGCCTTGAAAATGGAAGGAGTAGAGAAGCTGATCCACGGACTGGACAGGTACACCAGATGTCCGGTATATCCTGAGGCTTTTGGTGCGAAGGTTTATAAGATCGCCAGAGACGATCAGGGAAACCGTCTTTCCTATATGAAGATTACAGGCGGGACACTGAAAGTAAAAGAACTTCTTATTACCAGCAAGGGAAATGTGGCTGCAGGAGAGGAAGTATGGGAGGAAAAGGCAGACCAGATCCGGATTTACTCCGGCGCCAGATTTGAATTGGTGAAAGAAGTGCCCGCGGGAACCGTGTGCGCAGTGACAGGTCTTTCCCATACTTTTCCAGGACAGGGACTTGGCGTGACGGAGAATTCCAATATGCCAGTACTGGAGCCGGTACTGAACTATCAGATTATTTTGTCGGAAGGCTGCGATGTGCACCAGATGCTGAAGAAGCTGAGAGAACTGGAAGAGGAAGATCCTCAGCTTCATATTGTATGGGACGAGCAGCTGGGAGAAATCCACGCCATGCTCATGGGAGACGTGCAGATCGAGATCCTGAAAAGGCTGATCTGGGAGCGGTTCCATGTGGCTGTGGATTTTGGAACGGGAAATATTGTATATAAAGAGACCATTGCGGCACCTGTGGAAGGTGTGGGACATTTTGAGCCTTTGCGCCATTATGCGGAAGTTCACCTTCTTCTGGAACCAGGGGAGCAAGGAAGCGGAATGCAGTTTTTTACCGCCTGCAGTGAGGATGTGCTGGACCGGAACTGGCAGAGACTGATCCTCACCCATCTGGAAGAAAAGGAACACAGAGGAGTGCTGACTGGTGCACCGATCACAGATATGCAGATTACTCTGCTTACCGGACGGGCCCACCAGAAACACACGGAAGGCGGAGATTTCCGTCAGGCTACTTATCGGGCTATCCGTCAGGGGCTTAAGAAAGCACAGAATGTTCTGCTGGAGCCTTACTATGAATTTCGGCTGGAAGTGCCGGTGGAGGTTGTTGGCCGTGCAATGAATGATATCCAGAAAATGCAGGGAACTCTTCTTCCTATGGAGACAGAGGAAAATACCGCTATTTTGAAGGGAAAAGCGCCTGTTTCGACTATGCGCGATTACCAGAAAGAAGTAGTTTCTTATACAAGGGGAATGGGAAGACTGTTCTGCAGTTTAAAAGGATATGAGCCTTGTAAAAATCAAGATGAGATCGTGGAACAGATCGGCTACGATTCTGAGCGGGATCTAGATAATCCTACCGGGTCTGTATTTTGTGCCCATGGAGCCGGATTTGTGGTGCCATGGTATGAAGTGGAAGAGTATATGCACCTGGATACTGGGATTATGGCAGAGTTTGAGGATGATCTCAGCGAGGAAGACTGGGAGGATGCTGCGTCAGGTTCTGGAAATCCTGCAAGTGGAGACGATACTGCTCAAAGTGCCAGAAATTCAGCATGCAGTGGAGCTGGCAGTACAGGAACTGCCAGAAATACATCTGGAAGTGGAAGCCGTGCGGGAAGTGGTTACCAGCCGCCGGAATCTGCCTACCGTGGAAGCTATGAGGATGACAAAGAACTTCAGGCCATTTTTGAGCGTACCTTTGGTCCGGTGAAAAGAGACCGCGTGTCTTCTTATAAAAAAGTGGTAAGTGCCCTATCTTATTCTGGCAGCAGTTCTTCTGCAAAAAAAGACCAGGAAGAATACCTTCTTGTGGATGGTTATAACATTATTTTTGCCTGGCCGGAGCTGAAAGAACTGGCAGATGCGGATGTCCGTGCAGCACAGACGAAGCTGATGGATATTTTAAGTAATTATCAGGGATATAAGAAATGTACTTTGATTCTTGTATTTGATGCCTACAAGGTGGAGGGACACCAGGAGGAAGTGCTTACTTATCACAATATTCATGTGGTTTATACAAAAGAAGCGGAGACTGCCGATCAATATATTGAAAAAACAGTTCACAAAATCGGCAGACAGCATCAGGTAACGGTTGCTACTTCAGACGGACTGGAACAGATTATCATTATGGGGCAGGGCGCCAGTCGTATTTCCGCAAGAGGTCTGAAAGAAGAAATCGAAGAGACTAGAAAGCAGCTCCGCCAGGAATGGCATCAGCACCGCCAGTCCAGTCATACCTATCTCTTTGATCATGCAGATGCTGAGACTGCGAAGCTGATGGAAGAAGTCCGACTGGGGAAAAAGAAATTATAGGGTTTCTGTTCATGGAGTGAACAATAGCATTATTGGAATTAATGTTTTCCATTGGCAATTTGACAAACTCTTTGCCATCTGTTAAGGTGGTGTGCAAAGTGGTGTTGCAGCTATAAAGGAGATGTATAAAAATGAGAGAGAAGCTCACCAAAAAAGACGTAGAGAAAATTGAACAGGAGATTGAGCACCGTAAGCTAGTTGTCCGCAAAGAAGCAATTGAGGCAGTAAAGGAAGCACGTGCCCAGGGCGATTTAAGTGAGAATTTTGAATACTACGCTGCCAAGCGTCATAAGAACCAGAATGAGAGTCGTATCCGCTATCTGGAGAATATGTTAAAAACAGCAACTATCGTTTCTGATAAATCCAGCAGTGACGAGGTTGGAATGGATGACATTGTAGAAGTTTATTTTGAGGAAGATGACGAGATTGAGAAATATAAGCTTGTTACTTCCATCAGGGGAAATTCCATGGAGAACAGAATCAGTATTGACTCTCCGATTGGCATGGCACTGAAAGGACATAAGATTGGCGACAGAGTGGAAGTAAAGGTAAATGACAATTACAGTTATTTTCTGGAAATCCGCTCCATCGATAAAACCCATTCAGAGGAAGAGGAAATCCGAGGATTTTAAAAGTATTAGAGCGTGTAACAGTGAAGATACGGAATCATTACACGTATTATATAAAAATCCCGCATGAGATATGCAGTGATAATTGTAAAATTATTCTTCATGTTTCCTGTGGGATTTTTTGAATGTAAAATTTGGAAAATACAGTAAAATCAACTATCAAACAAATATTTTACATTTTCAACAGCCTGGCTTTACATTTTTCCTGTATAAGAAAATCCAAGATTGTAAAGTATTTTACATATATTTAACATTCTTCTCACCCGAAACTTTACATAGCCCACTTATATTGGTTTTGTAAACAAAAGAAATTAAGAACCCAATAAACTTTTAAAAGGATAAAAAAAGGAGAGGAAACGTAATGGATTTTTTTAGCATTCTGACATTAGTCGGCGGACTGGCGATGTTCCTTTATGGAATGCAGGTAATGGGAGACGGTCTGGAAAAGCTTTCCGGCGGTAAACTGGAAAAGATTCTGGAAAACCTTTCATCTAACCGTGTGAAAGCAGTTTTGGTTGGTGCAGCAGTTACTGCAATCATTCAGTCTTCATCGGCAACCACAGTTATGGTAGTCGGCTTCGTAAACTCGGGAATCATGCATCTGTCCCAGGCTGTTGGCTTTATTATGGGCGCAAATATCGGTACTACTGTTACCGCATGGATTCTCAGCCTGGCAGGAATTGAAAGCTCCAATTTCTTTGTAAGACTTTTGAACCTAAACTCATTTTCACCGATTCTGGCATTGATCGGAGTTGTTTTTATTGTCTTCCTTCATGATGAAAAGAAGAAAGATATTGGAAACATTCTGGTTGGTTTCGCAGTGCTGATGTTCGGTATGAATACCATGAGCGGTGCCGTAAAACCTCTGGCAGAGGTACCGGAATTTACAAACATCCTTCTGAAGTTCTCCAACCCTGTTTTAGGTGTGCTGGCCGGTGCACTTCTGACTGCTGTTATTCAGTCTTCATCAGCTTCTGTTGGTATTCTCCAGGCGCTTTGTGTAACTGGTGCAGTCCGTTACGGAGCAGCGCTTCCGATTATCATGGGACAGAATATTGGAACCTGTATTACAGCAATGCTTTCTTCAATCGGTGCTACTAAGAATGCAAAACGCGCAGCAATCGTTCATCTGTACTTCAATATTGTAGGAACTGTTACATTTATGGTTGTATTCTATGTGCTGAATGGATTTTTACATTTCTCTTTCATTGAAGAAGTGGCAGGTCCTGCCGGCATCGCAGTGATCCACAGTGCCTTTAACATCATTGCAACACTTGTACTTCTTCCATTTGGAGATATGCTTGTAAAAATGGCATGTGCAACTGTCCGTGATACAAAAGAGGAGAAAGTTATTTCCGCAGAAGATCAGGAGTTTATGATCCTGGAATCCCGTTTTCTTAGTAATCCTGGTATTGCTATTGAGCAGAGCAAAACAGCTGCCAGGAAAATGGCAGAGCAGTCCAAAACCGCTTTGAACCTTTCTTTTGGTTTGCTGGATGATTTCCAGGAGGAGACAGCTTTCCGTGTGGAAAAGATTGAAGCAAAGGTTGACCGCTATGAGGACGAACTGGGAACCTATCTGCTCAAGTTGAATCAGAAAGATCTTTCTCTGGAAGACAGCCACAGCTTGTCCATTATGCTTCACTGTATCGGAGATTTTGAGCGTATTTCCGACCACGCACTTAGCATTATGAAATCTGCAAAGGAAATTTCAGAAAAAAATGCCCGCTTTTCAGACAAGGCAGTGCAGGAACTTCACATTATGGAAAAAGCCGTGTCGGATATTGTGGAAAAAGCGTATAGCGTTTTTGCAAACCAGGACATGAGAGCAGCCGAAGAAATTGAGCCTTTGGAAGAAGTGATCGATGAGCTCAGCCGTGAGCTGAAAAGACGCCATGTAAATCGTCTTCGTGCCGGAGAATGTACAATAGAGATGGGATTTGTGCTTTCTGACATTACAACCAGCCTGGAGAGAATCGCAGATCATTGTTCCAATATCGGAGTCTGTGTGACTCAGGTACATGAGGATCTTTATGATACCCACAGTCACCTTGACACTGTAAAAAATGCACCGGGAGAACATTTCCATCACGAACTGGAGGTTGCCCGTGTGAACTATATGCTTCCGTAACCGGGAGAGTAGATGTTGCCAGTTGCTGCTCTGGAAAAATTCCTGTGAGAATCATTTCCGGAGGCAGCGACTGGTAATATAATTTTTGCGGCGCGAAAACATGCAAATGCATGATTTCTGTGCATCGCGAAGCGTGTTACTGGTCAGGTCGTGAACGGTAACCTGTTTTCCTGCTTTTTACCGTGACTTTACAGTTGTGCACTTGTATAAGGGGAAAAAAGTACGTATACTAAGAAATAATGATGATTTACAGGTAATGTAAAAAATAGGTAAGACATGGGAGGAGAATACTAAAAAATGATTTTTTGTGTTGAAGATGATAACAACATCCGTGATCTTTTAGTATATACATTAGAGACGACCGGATTTCATGCAAGGGGTTTAGAAGACTCCCAGGAATTGTGGAAAGCCCTCGCAGAAGAGGAACCAGAGCTGATTCTTCTTGATATTATGCTTCCTGGAGAGGACGGATATTCCATTCTGGAAAAACTGAAGAAATCCTCTGGAACAAGAGATATTCCAATCATTATGGTAACTGCCAAGGAAGCAGAATTTGATAAGGTCCGTGCCCTGGAAGCCGGTGCAGACGATTATATTACCAAGCCCTTTGGAATGATGGAATTTATAGCCAGGGTGAAGGCTGTGCTCAGGCGCAGCAGCCGTCACGGAGATGACAGAGAGTTTAGCTGTGAGGAACTTCGTATTTTCCCGGGCCGTCATCAGGTATACTGTGATGATCAGCCTGTGGAGCTTACCCGCAAGGAATTTGAACTTCTTCTGTATCTTATGGAAAACAGAGGAATCGTTATGACCCGTGACCAGATTTTGTGCCATATATGGGGCTATGATTTTGACGGGGAAACCAGAACTGTGGATGTACATGTGCGGACCCTGCGGCAGAAGCTTGGGGATACTGGAAGACTGATCGAAACTGTCCGCGGCGTAGGTTACAGAATGGCAGATAAAGGAGGCACTCAGGGATGAAAAAGAAAATCCTAAGTCATACCAGTGTGATGATCATTCTCACGGTTATCCTTACCTTTATAGCTGCCAGCTTTGTGATGTATGATAAGTATAATAGTACCATGAAAAAGGGTGTACGGGATGAAGCAGAATATGTAAAAGTGGGGATAGAAGAAGTTGGAGAAGCATATTTAAGCGGAAATGTGGGAAAAACCACAGATACTCGTATTACGCTCACCGATTCAGAGGGAAATGTGCTCTATGATAATGAGGCAGAGGCTTCAAAGCTTCCAAACCACAGCAGCCGTCCGGAATTTGTCCAGGCTATGAAAAATGGACAGGGAGAAATCGTTCGTTATTCGGAAACCCTGTCGCACCAGACCTTTTATTATGCAGTAAAGCTGAATGATGGCAGAATTCTCCGCCTGGCAAAAACAACAGACAGTGTGTTCCATACGTTGCTTAGCAGTTTTATCTGGCTGGGACTTTTGATGCTGTTAATCATTCTGGTAGAGATCGTGCTGGTACAAAAACAGACAAAGAATCTGATTGAGCCGGTGAACAATCTGGATCTGGAGCATCCTCTTTCGAATGTGTGCTACGAAGAACTCCGCCCTTTGCTGATGCGGGTGGATCAGCAGAATAAGCAAATTGCAAGCCAGCTGGAGGAGTTGAAGAAGACAGAGGCTGTGAGAAGGGAATTCTCTGCAAATGTTTCCCATGAGTTAAAGACACCTCTGATGTCCATTTCCGGTTATGCGGAGCTGATGATGAATGGAATGGTGAGACCGGAGAATATTGCCGATTTTTCAGGACGAATTTATAAGGAGGCCAATCGTCTGGGAAATCTGGTGGCAGATATTATCCAGTTGTCGCGTCTGGATGAACAGCAGGATGCAGTGGTCTCCATGGAAAGTGTAGAGCTTGATGAGCTGGCAAAGGATGTGGTAAACAATCTCCGGGATCATGCGGAAAAGAAAAATATTTCGTTGGATTATTGTGGTATTCCAATCAACATTCAGGGAGTACGGCATGTTTTATATGAAATGCTGTACAATATTGCGGACAATGCTGTTCGTTACACCAATCCGGGAGGACACATTCATATTTATGTAGGCAGAAAAGGGGATCGTCCTTTTTACCGGGTTGAGGATGATGGAATCGGAATTCCAAAATCTGAACAGAAAAGAATATTTGAGAGATTTTACCGGGTGGACAAAAGCCATTCGCGGCAGACCGGAGGAACTGGTCTTGGACTGTCCATTGTAAAGCATGGGGCAACCTTACATCATGCACAGATCAATGTGGACAGCGATCTTGGAAAAGGTACAAAAATGGAGCTGCTTTTTTAGAGCGTGTTGAAAAAGGCTTTCTGCAAATTGTGACGTACAGCTTGCAGAAAGCCTTTTTGGAACATACTGAGGCAGCTCCTTTTTATATAAGCATAAATAAAAAAATTACAGTTCGCTCAGTGCATCCTCATCTGCCACAATAATTGCATTGGGATGGAACTGAAGGATGGAAGCCGGGCACTGTGGGGTAACAGGTCCTTTGATCGCAGCAGCGAGAGCCTTAGCTTTATTCTTGCCGTTAGCTACAAGAAGAATGGTCTTTGCGCTCATAATATTGCCGGTTCCCATAGAAATAGCCTTGCGTGGCACATCCTCCTCGCTTGCAAAAAAACGCTTATTCGCCTGGATGGTAGCCTCTGTAAGATCTACACAGTGTGTGCCAGCCTGGAAATGGTCGTCTGGTTCATTAAATCCGATGTGGCCATTAGGTCCTATTCCAAGAAGCTGAAGGTCTGCAGCTCCCATATTCTTAAGCAGCGTATTGTAAGCTTCGCAGCAGGCCTCTGTATCCGGATTGGTTCCGTCCGGAACATAGGTATTCTTAATATCTATATTGACTCTGCTGAACAGGTTCTTGTTCATGAAGTAACGGTAGCTCTGGTCATTGGATCCGTCCAGTCCGACATATTCGTCCAGGTTCACAGACTTTACATGGGAAAAATCCAGTATTCCCTCTTCATACATAGCAGCCAGCTGATCGTAGGTACCTACCGGGGAAGAACCGGTAGCAAGACCAAGGATACAATCCGGTTTGGACAAAATAACACCGGCGATAATGGTAGCTGCAGTACGGCTCAGCTCTTCATAATTCTTAACTTTAATTACTTTCATTTTACCTCTCCTTCTTTGTCAATAAGTGAGTATGATCACTTTAACAAGGTGCAAAAAAATGACGGCATTATCAGAATGCTGTCATATAAAAACCCTGCCCTTGTTCCTAAGACAATATCAGTATACCCTATATTTGGGCGAAATGCCATAAATATTTCTGCTTTTTTTTGCTTTTTTTGGTGAAAACTGATTGCAAGTTTCGAAAGCTTTTCCTATAATGAATTTATAACATAGAAATTTACCCTGGGGATAAATAAAATGAAAAAAACGTACACCCTGAAAAGGGAACTTACTCTTCTGATGATAGTGACCTCTGTATGCACCCTGCTGTCTGTATGCGCAGCTGTTTTCTATGTCTTTTTTTCTTTCTTTTTCCAGAAAACACAGGAAGATATTGAATATGTACTTCGCTATACCAGTCAGCAGTATGAGGCGCATATGCAGTTTATTGAGGATAGCGTGATCGCCATACGTCATAATACGGTACTGGATGAATTTTTTCAGAAGGAAGAATACGACCTGGAGGAAATAGAACCACAGCTTTCCTACAGCATGGAACTTTTTTCAGAGCGGAATATGGTAGAACGTCAGCTGCCTTTTGTCACTGGAATTTATTTGTTTAATAATGGAAATGAATGTATTTATGAGCACTATTATGCAACTACCCTGGCAGCAGGGAGAGAACAGAAGCGAAAATACGAAAAACTACAGCAGGAGTTCAAAGGCACCAGTGACCAGTATGCCTGTTTGTCCGATGAAGATGAATTGAATATTTTTTTTCGTATTTATGATGAGAATATGGCAGAAAAAGGAACCGGAATCGTGCAGATCAGCCAGAGTGCAGTAGCGAAAGTTCTGGAAACGGTACAGCTGTATCATAATGGAGGATGGGCAGTCCTGGACAAAAATGATCAGTTGCTTGTCTCAGAAGGCGCCCCGGAGCTGGTGAAAAAGCTGCAGACCTCTGAGAATTCATGGAGTGGAACAAAAGACCTGGAGGGTGCGAAAGTGATCGGCTATGGAAATCCCTGCGGATTTGGAGTACGCACGGTGATCACAGTGGGATATGGGAATATTTTTTCTATTTTGAAGCCCACTCTTTTTATTGTTCTTGTGGGTTTTGTTGTGGTACTGGGAATTGCATTTCTGGTTTCATATGCTATCAGCTACCGCTTTACAAAACCGGTCACCAGGATGATCCAAAGCATACAGGCCTTTGGAAAACCGGATCTGAATGTCAGAATGGAAGATTCTTCTATTCTGGAGTTTCATGACATGGGGATCGTGTTTAATGAGATGGCAGACAGAATCGAATATCTGATCACCCAGGTTTATGAAAAAGAAATTGTGGCAGCCAGATCCCAGGTAAAATATCTCCAGTCCCAGATAAATCCCCATTTCCAGTTTAATATTCTGGCCATGCTGAGTCTGAAAGCGAAAATGGCAGGAAATGAAGAAGTTTACGATGGGCTGAATGCTTTTTCCAGACTGATGCAGGGCAAGATATTCCGGGAAAAAGAGATTAAGATAAAGGTAAAAGAGGAACTGGAAATCGTTCAGTTCTATTTATATCTGCAGAAGAGCCGTTATCAGGCCAAACTGTCGTATGAGGTGAAGCTTGAGGATGAAAAAATCGGCGAAGATCTGATTCCTCGTCTTCTTATTGAGCCTTTGGTGGAAAATGCAGTTTCACACGGTCTGGAACCAAAGCGGGAAAAAGGAAATCTGCAGGTCCTTTTATATGAAAGGGAAATGCTTTATATCTGGGTAAAAGATGATGGAGTAGGCGTTGGTCAGAATCAGATGAAGGCAGAGGAAAATAAAGAAAACATTCCCCATACCCATGTGGGATGGGAAAATACAAAGAAAATGCTCCGGATCCTGTATGGGGATCATTACAAGTTCCAGGTCTGGAGCGAACCGGGAAAGGGAACGGAAATAGAAATTGCAGTTCCAATTGAAAGAGGTGGAAATTATGTGGAAAGTGATAGCAGCCGATGATGAAGGATACATCAGAGAGGCTTTGCAGAAGCTGATAAACTGGGGAAAAATGAACTGCTCTCTGGAGAAAGTAGTCAGTGATGGACAGGAGCTGTTGGAAGAAATCGGGGAAGAAATGCCGGACATTGTGATCACAGATATACAGATGCCTGGTGCTGACGGGTTAGAAGTATGTAAATATATATACGAAACCTGCCCGGAAACCCAGGTGATCATCCTTACCGCATATTCGGATTTTGAGTATGCCAAACGTGCCATTAAATACAGTGTATGTGAGTATGTGCTTAAGATTTCCATTATAGACGAACTTCCCCAGGCAGTGGAAAAAGCAATCGGAAAGCTGTCCAGACTGAAAAAAGAGCTTGAAATCCAGGAGCATACGAAGGCAGAAGAACCGGAATCATTGCTTGACCAGATCGAACAGTATCTGGAAGAAAATTTTCGCAAAAAGATCACGCTGGATGATATTGCAGATACTCTGCATGTGAACCGCAGCTATCTCAGCCGTTATTATAAGAATAAAACAGGTGTGAATCTGTTTGATGAGATTCTAATAAAAAGGGTGGAAAAGGCGAAAGAATATTTGCAGAGTACAGAGATGAAGACCTATGAGATTTCAGAAGCGGTAGGAGTGGAGGATGCCGGTTATTTCTCTAAAATGTTTAAAAAGATAACTGGGGTATCACCGAAAGAATTCAGGAAAAGAGAACAAAATGAAGAGAAAAATTAGAGCCCTTTTCTTTCGCATCGGAATAGCTGGAAGCCTGCTCCTTGGAGGCTGCGGAAAAGAAGAAAAAGAGCCTGTAACCATCACGATGATTCATGCATGGGGTGGAACCGGTGAAGACCATGTGGCTATGCGGGATATTTACGATGGATTTCAGAAGGAGAATCCGGACATTGAGGTGCAGCTGATCTCCATGCCAGGAAGAAAGGAAATGCTGCGTAAGGTGGAGGACATGATCATGGTGGGAGATATGCCGGATGTGATTACCTTCAGCGGTATGGGACAGAATACAACCTATGATTTTATTGTAGAAAATGATATGGCGCTGGATATTATGCCCTATGTGAAAAAAGATGAAGAGTTTGCCTCCAATATTTCCCAGACCAATCTGAACTATTGGACCACAGAAGAAGGGGAGCTGTTTACAGTGTCAGATGTTTTGTCCTTAAGTGGTGGTTATTGGTATAATGAAGATATTCTGCATGCAGCTGGCGTAAGGGAAATTCCCAGGACCTGGGATGCTTTTCGCGGTATGTGCTACAAGATCTGGAAATGGTCGGAGCGTGAGAATAATGAAATTGCTTCGCTTCAGACATCTCCGGAGGGCTATCTTTATTTTATGGACCATATGCTTCTGGAAGAAGGTACAGAAAAGGACAGAAACGATATCGGTACAATTTCAGAGGTGTTGAAACGGCTGCAGGAAATTTATGTATATTCCACCTCCGAAAATGCAGAATACAGTTATTTGGATGAGACCAGATTGTTCAATGAAGGAAAGCTTGCCATATATGTGAATGGCGTATGGGGCGCTTCCTTGATTTCCGAAAACATTAATGCCAAGTATGCACTGCTTCCAACTACATCCGGGAAAAATCTGTCTTGCGAATCTGCCTGTTTTGGTTATGTGCTTGGAAAAAGTGGAAACGAACAGAAAGAGGAGGCTTCCATCCGGTTCCTGAAATATATGCTAAGCAAGAAGGTGCAGACGCGGATTTTGGAGGAAACAGAGCAGATTCCGGCGAATAAGCAGGTAGTTCTGGATTCTTACGAGAAGGAAATGCCGCGGCTGTTTCAGGCTGCTTCTCTGGTTCTAAGTGCAGAGGATAAAATTGAAGTTCCGGATAATCTGTGGACTTATGAACAGAAAGCCTATTTTACAGAAAACATTTTCAGAGAGCTTACCGGTAAAATTTCACCGGAAGCTTTTACCCGGCAGCTGGGTGAAATGAAAATAGATAAATAGGGAAAATAAAGATAAGGAAAATATTGCCGTCAGGTAAATATTTTCCTTATTTTTATTGTGAAAATGTCAATAAATACCTGTAAATTGCAAATGGGATTCATTCAAAAATACTAAAAACAAGGGTAAAATAAGGACAGTTAAAGCAAAGACGTATAATTTATGAAGGAGGATTTTTGTAATGAAGAAAAAAATGGTAAGTGTTTTACTGGCAGCAGCAATGGGGACTACTGCACTGGTTGGATTTGGAACGACTGCTTATGCAGATGATGATGTTCTGGAATTTTACCATGGATATTACCAGGATGAGAGCGAGTGGGCTGCAGCTCAGGTTATGAGGGATATCTATGATGAGTTCGCAAAGGAACATGCTGATGGATCAGTTACATTCAAACCAATCGCTGTAGAAAACAGAGATGACATTGTAAGTGCACAGGTTGCTGGCGGTTCCTTCCCGGATCTGGTAGATGTAGGCGGTGGCGGAGTTCCGCAGGCAGCACTTTCCCAGGATCTGGTATACGATCTGAAACCGTATATCGATGAAAATGGTCTGCAGGATGCAGTTGGTCTTAACTATACACAGCATGATATGGATGGTCATATTTATGCAGTGCATGATCAGATTGAGAGCCGTGGCTTATGGTATAATTCCGATATTTTTGAAAAAGCCGGAATTACAGAGGAGGCGTTTGCAGACTGGGATTCTTTTGGAGAAGCAATGGAAAAAATCCGTGCTTTGGACGAGGATGTGTACGGATACATTGCAGGACAGGGCTCCAGCTATATTGTAAACACGGTTATGGCTTCCACAGATGCAGGCAAGAAAATGCTGGAATCTGAGCTGACAGAGGACACCATCAATTCAGAGGAATTTGCAGCTGCATTTAAGACTGCTGCAAACCTGGATCAGGCAAATGGTTCTGAGCATACTACAGATGATAACGGAAATCTTATGGCAGAATTTAATACAAATGGTAAGGCTGGTGTTCTTTTCAATGGTGTATGGAATGCAAGTGGAATTGATGCGTCTTTAACAGATGCCATTGAGCCTGCTTTATTCCCTGGAAATATTGCAATCGCTTCTGCAGGCGGCGGACTTGCTGTGGCAAATAACATGAGTGATGAGAAAACAGAGCTGGCACTTGAGTTTATCAAATATATGACAAGTGCTGAGGTTCAAGAAAAAATCTTCACTGGCGTACAGGCAAATCCATGTAACACAACAGTTGATTTGAACGCACTTGCAGAAGAGAGTGATGATGCAGCTACAAGAAAGCTTGCACAGGCTTGTTCTCAGGTAAATGAAGCTGATACTGTAGTGATTGACATGAACTATACCTGGGGATCTGACGTGGACAAAGCTATCATCAATGCATTGATGGAGTGTGCGGTATCAGGAACAGATATTGATGCAAGATTTGCAGCACTTCAGACAGAGCTGATCGCGTTGGTTGCTTAAAGCACACAGCTGTGATGAACAGAAACTATGAATGAAATAGAAGAGGGAGGGGAGAAATCTCTTCCCTTTTTGGAGGTATGAATTTGGAAAATCAGAATGCTGCGAAAAAAAGAAAGAATAAGCTGGGTACGCGGAGAAAAGGATTTATTATAGCGTTTCTTGCGCCTACCCTGATCGCATTTTGCGTATTTTATCTGTATCCCATTATTACGGTGTTTATCACTTCTTTCTGCAAATGGGATTATACCAATATTACTAGTCCGGAGTTTTTCGGCTGGAGCAATTTGTGGGATAATTATGATTATATTTTTAACAAGTATCCATTTTTCTGGGAAGCACTGAAAAATTCAACCACCTGGGCCATTCTTGGAACAGTGGTACAGATTCCCATTGCTGCTTTGATCGCTCTGGCCCTGTCCAGAAAGGTAAAAGGTATTAAATTTGTACGAAATGTCTATATTATTCCGAATATGATCTCAACTGCCGCTATGGGCATTGTATTTTTACAATTGTACAACCCTTCTTATGGAATTATCAACCCGATCATTCGTCTTTTCAACAAAGAATTCAGGGATAATATCCTACTTCTGAAAGGACCGGCTTTTGTGGCCATGACCTGTGCCTATATTTTCTTTACAGGAACTACAACTTTAATGATTTTGGGGAATATTATGGCAGTGCCGGAAGAGGTAAGAGAAGCAGCTATGCTGGATGGGGCAAGCGGTCTGAGACAGGACTGGTATATTACAATCCCTATGATCAAAGGAACTTTAAAAACAGTATCCGTTCTTGCTGCAACCTCCGGCTTCCTTCTTTATAACGAGGTTTATTTCCTGACAAAAGGAGCTGCAGGAACCTACAGTATCAGTTACATTATCCGCGAGCTTGCCATTACCAGTCCGAGAACCCAGTTTGGACGAGCCAATGCAGTGGCAATGATCCAGATCCTGGCTGGGATGGTGATCATTCTGGTGATTAATTTTGTATACAGCATTTCTTTCAGGAAAGAGAAAGAATAAGAAGGAAAAGAGGATGAATATGAAAAAAACAAATACCCTGAAAGGTGTAAATAGTATGCCGGCGGGAACCAGGATCGTGACTTACATTTGTCTTGCGTGGGCGCTGATCGTGTCGTTGCTTCCCATTGGCTGGCTGGTTTTATCCAGCCTGAAAAAAGATCCTATGGCGAGACCTGGCTTTCAGCTTCCGGAATCCATTTGTCTGGATGGTTATATTTCCACATTTAAAGATTTACATGTGATGAGATATTTTGGAAACAGTCTTTTTGTCGCAGGTGTTTCCGTGGTGATCAGTGTGGTGATGATTTCCATGTCTGCATATGTGGTAGCGCGAATGGAATTCAAAGGAAAAGCACTGGTAAATGTACTTTTGTATTCCACCATGTTTATCCCAGCCACAGCCCTTACTTATCCGGTATATAATCTGGTAAACCGCCTGCATTTATATGATACAAGATCTGCGCTGATCCTGATTTATTCCTGCAGTGGAATTGCAGTGAGTTTTTTTGTGATCAAAAACTATTACGACAATATCCCAAGAGAGCTGGAAGAGGCGGCGAGAATTGACGGATGTGGGTATGTACAGACCTGGATGAAAGTAATTTTTCCAATTGCACGTCCGGGAATTATGACAGCAGCTGTGCTTGCGTTTTTGAATAATTGGAATGAGTATTACTGGGCCTCTCTTGTGCTGATCACAAGGGAAAAGCTGACAGTACCGGCGCTTTTGTCTACTTTCACAACAGCCTTTAACACCAATTATAACGGACTTTTTTCCGCTATGGTGATTATCATTCTTCCGCCTGTGCTTCTGTACTGTATTTTCAGCAGATTCTTTATTGAGGCACTGTCTGGCGGAGCCGTGAAAGGTTGACAGGTGAAATGAAAGTTTTTTGATAAAAATGCTGAATATACAAAATTTTCTGATATAATGAAGAAGACAGGAGAATAGAAACATGAATGAGGAAATAAGACAGCGCACCAAATGGTTTATGGAAGACAGATTCGGTATGTTTATTCATTGGGGATTATACTCCATTCCAGCATGCGGTGAATGGATGATGTCACAGAAAGAAATGACAATTGAGGAATACAGTAAGTATTTTGATCAGTTTGATCCTGTGGATTATGATCCGAAGAAATGGGTTTGTCTGGCAAAAAAAGCAGGCATGAAGTACGTGGTACTTACAGCAAAGCACCATGACGGATTTTGTCTGTTTGACTCTAAACTGACAGACTACAAGTCAACAAACACAAAAGCAGGCAGAGACCTGGTAAGAGAATTTGTAGATGCATGCCGAGAGGAAGGATTAAAGGTTGGTCTTTATTTTTCCATTATCGACTGGCATCATCCGGATTTTCCTAAATATGGAGACAGGCAGCATCCTATGCGAAACAATCCGGCATATAAAGATGAAAAAATTGATTTTGACAGATATCTTGCGTATATGCATGGCCAGATAAAGGAACTTGTAACAGGGTATGGCAAGCTGGATCTTCTATGGTTCGATTTTTCCTATGACGATATGACCGGAGAAAAATGGAAAGCCACAGAGCTGATCAAAATGGTTCGAAAGTATCAGCCGGATGTGATCATTGACAACCGTCTGGAAGGTGCGGGGGATAACCATGGCAGCATTACAACAGAGAAACCACTGATTTACAGCGGTGATTTTGCAAGTCCGGAGCAGATCATTCCTCCAAAAGGAGTATGTGATGACAAGGGAGAACCCATTCCATGGGAACTTTGTGCCACTATGAATAATCATTGGGGATATTGCAATTTCGACCATCAGTATAAGACCCCTCAGATGCTTGTAAGAAAGCTGGTGGAATGTGCCAGCAAGGGTGGAAATATGATCCTGAACGTGGGACCAGATGCCCGTGGAAATATTCCGGAGGAGAGTGTTCAGATTCTCACAGAAGTTGGAAAATGGATGAAAAAAAATGGGGAGAGCATTTACGGATGCGGAATTTCCAAATTGGAAAAGCCGGATTGGGGAAGATATACCCAGAAAGGTGACATCATTTATGCTCATGTTTATGAGACACCGCTTGGAGCACTTCCGCTGTATGGAATCGGCCCGGATAAGCTGGAATCTGTTACATATCTTGCAGACGGCAGTGAGGTGAACAGAGGGGAAGCATGGAATACGGTGCTGTATCCGGATGTGGCCTTTGTTTCCTTCGGAGATGATCCGGTATTTACCTATCCATTGCCAGATGAAAAAGATACGGTTTTAAAAATACGTTTGCGACAGGAGTAAAAGAGTATGAAAAAGGTAACGAGTATTGTAATTGGAGCAGGCCTTAGAGGAGGTCATGTTTATTCTCAGTATGCACTGGACCATCCAGATGAATTTCAGGTGGTGGCAGTTGCAGAGCCGGATAAAGAGCGCAGAGAGAGCTTTGCAAAAAGACACAATATTCCGGAAGAGCTTTGCTTCGAAAGCTATGAAGAGCTTCTTGGAAAAGAAAAGCTGGCAGATTGTGCCATGATCTGCACCATGGACAGGATGCATTATGAGCCTACGATCATGGCTCTGAAAAAGGGATATCATGTACTTTGTGAAAAGCCCATGTCTCCCGACAAGAAAGAAATCATTGAAATGGGAGAGATGGCGAAGAAATACGACCGTATTCTGTCCGTGTGCCACGTACTTCGGTATTCTCCGTTCTTTTCCAAATTAAAAGAACTTCTGGAAGAAGGCAAAATAGGAAGACTTATGACTATCCAGCATATGGAAGAGGTAGGTTACTGGCATCAGGCACATAGCTTTGTAAGAGGAAACTGGAGAAATGCAGAGGAATCCAGTCCTATGATCCTGCAGAAATGCTGTCATGATATGGATATCATGCTGTGGCTGGCAGACAGTAAATGCGAAAGCCTTAGTTCCTTTGGCGAACTGTCTTATTTTACAGAGGAAAATGCACCGGAAGGAGCTCCTGCTTATTGTCTGGATGGATGCCCACATAGAGATGAATGTGCTTTCTATGCACCACGCTTTTATCTGGAGAATTTAGATGGCTATCTGGTACGTGCAGTGACCGATCAGACAGATCCGGAGCATGTATTGGAGGCTTTGAAAAAAGGACCTTACGGAAGATGTGTATTCCACTGTGATAATACAGTAGTAGATCACCAGTCCGTTGACATAAAGTTTGAAAATCAGGTAACAGCGTCCTTCCTTATGACAGCCTTTACAGACCAGTGTGCTAGACGGATCCGTCTTATGGGAACAAAAGGTGAGATCAAAGGCGATATGGATGCAGGTACTATTGAGATCAGAGATTTTGTCAGTGGGAATCTGGAGACAATAGAGCTTCACACACCTGCAAACGGACATAACGGAAGTGATATGAGTATGATGCATGATTTTGTCCGTATGGTAGGAGAAGGAAGAAAGGGTAAAACAGACGCTGCTGTTTCCGTGGAGAGTCATCTGATGGCACTGGCAGCAGAGGAAGCAAGAATAACGGGACAGGTTGTAAATCTCAGAGGATTTGCCAATGAAAATAAATGAATTTTTAGCTGAAATCAACATGCTGCCGGAGGCTGTGCATCTGCTTAATGAGCTTCAGGAATCCGGACGCATTGGGGAGGAAGAATATCAGGAAAATAAGCTTTTGTATGAGAAAGACAGAGCTTTGTTTTATGAAAAAATTCTTTTGGAAAAGGATTATCGGCTTGTGTTTCTGTATTATTTATGCCGCATGGGCGCCGAAACCTATGATGCTTATGAAAAGCGGGGAATCAGCCGGGAAATTTTCAGGGACACTTTTTACGATCTGACCTTTTGGTGTGAAAACTGTTTTCTGGAATATGGAGAGTATGGAATTGATGAATACGACTGGTTTTTCCGCCATATGAAGCTTACCATTTTCAGGCTTGGAAGAATGCAATTTGAAATCATGGATTCCCGCTGGAATTTTACAGCAGGAGAAAGAATGGTAAAAAAAGGAGATCCGATCATCAGTATTCATATTCCACAGGGCGAAAAGCTCACACTGGAGAGTGTGAGGGAATCCATTATTCAGGGAATGGCTTTCTGGGGAAAAGAGATGCCGTATCTGTGTCATTCCTGGCTGCTCTATCCGGGGCTTAAAGACATTTTGCCGGAGAAAAGCAATATCATTATGTTTCAGAATCAATTTCAGATTGTAGAAACAGATTGGGATGAGCGTGAGGCTGAATGGCGTATTTGGGGAAAGGTACAGCGGAACCTGAATGTATATTCCGAGAACACATCTCTTCAGAGAGCTGCAAAGAAATATCTGAAGTCAGGAAAAGTGCTGGGGAGCGGTCTGGGAATATTAAAACCGGAGTATTTCCTGTGAAATAATTGATAGAAATTGACAAGAAGAGATTTGTCTGTTACCATCGAACCAGGGGCAATTGTTTGTCCCTGGTATCGTTATGAATAAGCAACAAAGCGGATCAGGAATATCCGTTTTGACAAATAAAAAATGGGAGGCAGCAATAACATGAAAAAGCCGGTATTGGTAGTAATGGCAGCAGGTATGGGAAGCAGATATGGTGGCCTGAAGCAGATCGATCCTATTGATAAGGACGGGGACATTATCATTGATTTTTCTATCTATGATGCTATTCAGGCAGGGTTTGAAAAAATTGTATTTATTATAAAGAAGGAGAATGAGGCTGATTTCCGTGCTGCTATCGGAGATCGTATGAGTAAGCATATCCAGGTAGAATTTGTATTCCAGGATCTGCATAATCTTCCGGAAGGCTTTACAGTTCCGGAAGGACGTGTGAAGCCATGGGGAACCGGACATGCAATCATGAGCTGTATCAATGTGATTGATGGACCTTTTGCCGTTATTAATGCGGATGATTATTATGGACGTCATGCATTTAAGATGGCATATGATTTCCTTACAGAGAATCAGGATAAAGACGGCATTTATCAGTACATGATGGTAGGCTACAAGCTTGAGAACACATTGACAGATAATGGACATGTGGCTCGTGGTGTTTGTGTGACAGACGAAGAGGGATTTCTGAAGGATATTAATGAGCGCACCCATATTGAGAAGAGAGATGGCGGTGCTGCTTATACCGAGGATGATGGTGCTACATGGACAGAGCTTCCTATGGATGCTACGGTGTCTATGAATATGTGGGGATTTTCTGCAAGCATTCTGAGAGAACTGAAGGACAGATTCCCATTATTCCTGAAAGAAAATGTGGAAAAGAATCCTCTGAAATGCGAATATTTCCTTCCATTTGTTGTAGATGAGCTTCTTGGCGAGAAGAAAGCAACTGTCAAAGTTCTGAAATCTATGGACAAATGGTACGGAGTTACCTATAAAGAAGATAAGCCGGTAGTAGTTGCTGCAATTCAGAAGCTGAAAGATGACGGTCTTTATCCTCAGAAGCTTTGGGAGGAAAAATAAGTGGGAAAAACAAAAGATGTAAGCCATCAGGAACTGATGGAAGTAATCAACAGCTTTGATTTTGGCGGTAAACTTGAAGAGGTTGGCATATTTGGAAATGGCCACATTAATGAGACTTACTGTGCTGTATTTTCCACAGAAGCCGGACAGAAGCGCTATATTCTCCAGAAAATGAACAAGCAGATTTTCAAAGATCCTGTTGGTCTTATGGAGAATATCAGTGGTGTCACCTCCTGGCTGAAGAAGAAAATCCTGGAAAATGGCGGGGATGCAGAGCGCGAAACCCTGAATATCGTAAATGACCGTGCTGGAGCTCCTTATTTTGTAGATAAAGAGGGAGAATACTGGAGAGCGTATCTGTTTATAGAAGATGCAACCTGCTTTGATCAGGTGGAAAATGACGAGGATTTTTACCAGAGTGCTCTTGCATTTGGTAATTTCCAGCGCCTTCTTGCTGATTATCCGGCAGATACTCTTCATGAGACAATCCCGGATTTTCATAATACAGTGAAGCGATTTGCCAATTTTAAAAAGGCTGTGGAAGAGGATGCATGCGGACGGGCGGCTGATGTTCAGAAGGAGATACAGTTTGTCCTGGAAAGAGAGCAGCTGGCCCATACACTTGTGGATTTACAGGATGCAGGTAAGCTGCCTCTTCGTGTAACGCACAATGACACAAAGCTGAATAATATCATGATCGACAATGCTACCCATAAGGGAATCTGTGTGATCGATCTGGACACGGTAATGCCGGGACTTTCTCTGAATGATTTTGGTGATTCCATCCGTTTTGGCGCAAGCACGGCAGCAGAGGATGAGCAGGATATTTCCAAAGTGTCCTGTGACCTTCATCTGTTTGAGGTGTATGTAAAAGGATTTCTGGAAGGCTGCGGCGGTGCCCTCACAGATTTGGAGGTGGAAATGCTTCCGATGGGTGCAATCTTGATGACCTTTGAGTGTGGAATGCGTTTCCTGGCAGACCATCTGGAGGGAGATCATTATTTCCGCATCCATCGAGAGAATCAGAATCTGGATCGTGCAAGAACCCAGTTCAAGTTGGTGTGGGATATGGAACAGAAATTATCTGAGATGAAAGCTATTGTAGAAAAATATAAATAGTGGTATTCTAAACTTGGCAGGCATAAAAAATGCCTTCCAGGTTACTAATAAGGATTGCAAAGAATGGACATAAACCATCACAGTTGCTGTTTGCGGATAACATTCCGTGGAGTGCTGTGAAAAGAGAAAACAGCAGAAGGTTATTTGTTTATTGATTGTGATGAATGGTGGGAACTTTGCAGCAAACGAGGAGGAAAATATCATGGCAATTTTAGTAACAGGCGGTGCAGGATACATTGGAAGCCATACAGTTGTAGAACTTCAGAATTCCGGTTATGACGTAGTAGTTCTGGATAATCTGTCTAATTCCAGCGAGAAGGCCCTTGACAGAGTTTCCAAGATCACAGGCAAGCCGGTTAAATTTTATAAAGCAGATATCCTGGACAGGGAAGCCCTTGACCAGATTTTTGACAAAGAAGACATTGACTCCTGTATTCATTTTGCCGGACTGAAGGCTGTTGGAGAGTCCGTTGTAAAGCCTTGGGAATATTATGAGAATAATATTGCAGGAACCCTGACTCTTGTAGATGTAATGAGAAAACATGGTGTTAAGAATATTATTTTCTCTTCCTCTGCAACTGTATATGGAGATCCGGCACAGATCCCGATCACAGAAGAATGCCCGAAAGGACAGTGTACCAACCCATATGGCTGGACCAAATCCATGCTGGAGCAGGTTCTTACAGACATCCAGAAAGCAGATCCGGAGTGGAACGTAATGCTGCTTCGTTATTTTAATCCGATCGGTGCCCACAAGAGCGGAACCATCGGCGAAAACCCAAATGGTATCCCGAACAACCTTATGCCATACATCACACAGGTTGCTGTTGGCAAGCTGAAAGAGCTTGGCGTATTCGGTAATGACTATGACACTCCGGATGGAACCGGCGTGAGAGATTATATCCATGTAGTAGATCTTGCCAAAGGTCATGTAAAAGCGCTTAAAAAGATCGAGGAGAATCCTGGACTTGCAATCTATAACCTTGGCACAGGAAAAGGCTACAGTGTTCTTGATATTGTGAAGAATTTCGAAGCTGCAACAGGCGTTAAGATCCCATATGCGATCAAACCACGTCGTGCAGGCGATATTGCTACCTGCTACTGCGATGCTTCCAAGGCAGCGAAAGAGCTTGGCTGGACAGCTGAGAATGGCATCCGTGAGATGTGCGAGGATTCCTGGAGATGGCAGAGTAATAACCCGAATGGTTATGAAGACTAATGATTCGGAATTTAATTTTTGATGTTGGAGATGTACTGGTGGAGTATCGCTGGTTTGAGATGCTGACCAGGGACTACGGCCTTTCTGAAGCTGAGGCGAAGAGAATTGGCGAGGAAATGTTTGACAATGAGATCTGGGTACAGGGACTTGACGGAGGAAGGCTGAGCCTTGAGGAAGCCATTCATCAGTATGAACTGAAGTACCCGGACGATGTGGATGTGATGGGCTGGTTCCTTCGAAACGGAGAGCAGATGGCTGTAAAGCGTCCGGAGGTCTGGGACAAGGTTGCAGCGCTAAAGGAAAATGGTTATAAGATTTACCTGCTTTCCAACTACTCAGAAGAACTGTTCCATGTGCACACCAAGGGAGCGAAATTCCTGGATGTGCTTGATGGGGGAGTTGTTTCCTATCAGGTTCACGCCCTGAAGCCAGACAGGGAAATTTATGAAATCCTTCTGGAGAAATATAGCCTGAAAGCAGAAGAGTGTCTGTTTTTCGATGACCGCATGGATAATGTGGAAGGAGCGAAGAAGGCAGGAATTCAGGCGATACAGGTGACATCCAGAGAGATGCTGAACGAAACATTAGATGAAATGCTTACAAAATAAATGAGGCCGCCCCTTCGGGGGCGGCTTTTTCCAGAGCGTGTCCGAAAAATAAAAAAATGCCCAGAGCCGGAATCGAACCAGCGACACGAGGATTTTCAGTCCTCTGCTCTACCAACTGAGCTATCTGGGCATTTATAAGTTCTCTGAACTTACAGTGCATATAATAGCACAGAAACTGCTCTGGCGCAACAAAAATTTCAAAAAATCTGTAAATTCCCAAAATTTACCTTGTAAAAACCACGCCTTGCTTTTCATATATAGTAATGTTAGAATGGCAGTGTGATAAAAATCGGGAGGATTTATTGGTGGAAAAAAAATTAAAAAAATATACTTTGCCGGTTATTGCCGCCATTTTAACAGTGTTTGCTCTTTCCATGACGGGCTTGTATGCTGGTTCGGCAGATAATCCGGGAGAAACATTTCTTTCTTTATGCAAGAAAGAGATGACAGGAATCGGAATCGACAAACTGGTGGTTCTCATTGCGATCATTGCATTGTACATGAAATGCTGGAGGAATTTTTGCAGAAGCTGTAAATGGATCACGCATCTGATCGCCGCCATGTTTTCTGTTTTTATGCTGATCGGAATGTCCTTTTCCGTGCAGGGAAACTGGTCCTTCTTTACAGCTGGGAGAAATCAGATTCTGATTGCATTGCTTACATGGGCAGGATTCTTTTTTCTGTTTGATATAGTGATCAGTCTTTTATATGCATATGGAGAGAAGCATCCTTTTCTGCACAGCAGGAATATAAAGAAATTTCCGGAATTTATGGAAAAACACTACCTTCTGGTAGCATTTTTGCTGATTTTGGCAGGATGGCTTCCCTATATCCTGATCTTCTGGCCAGGAAGTGTTCCCTATGATGGCTTCCGGCAGCTGAATATGTTTGCCGGAAATCAGAGATTTACAAACAAGCATCCATGGGAATTAAGCCTTATAATGGGAGCCTTGATGACAATTGGAAATGTGATCAGTGATAACTGGGGCATTTTCATGGTGGTTGGCGTGCTGGCACTGATTTATGCGGTATGTTATGCCACTGTTTGTTATAAACTGAAATCATGGGGAGCACCAAGATGGTTCAATATCTGCTGTATTGCATTTTTCAGTCTTGTGCCTGTATTTGGAGCTTATTCCCAGACGATCATTAAGGATGGAAGTTTCAGCGCTCTGTTTTCCCTTTTCATGGTAATCTATGTGGAATGTTGCATTCCCACCCTTCGGGAAAAAAGCGGTCAGTCTTTAAGACAGCAGCTGACAGTGCTGTTTCTGGTTGGCTTTGGCATGTGCATTACCAGAAATAATGGACTTTACATGGTGCTTCCTGCATTTATCCTGTTATTCTTTTTCCTTGGAAAAAAACGCAGACTGTATGCAGTTGGAATGGTGATCCTTGTGACAGTGGGCTACATGGGGCTTCAGAAAGAAGTGGCACCGAGACTATACATTGGTAATTTCCCATCCAGAGTATTTTTCTCAATTCCAATGCAGCAGACAGCCAGATATCTGAAGGAATATCCGGATGATGTGACAAAGGAAGAAGCTAAAGCAATTGACGGGGTGATGAAGTATGATGAGATTGCGGATTTGTATAATCCGGAACTGTCTGATCCGGTAAAGGCAACTTATCGCGGCGGACATATTACCATGGCGAAGCTGAAACGCTACTTTAATGCCTGGTTCAGCATGTTTCTGAGGCATCCGGGGGTGTATATAGAAGCCACACTTCATAACAGCTATGGATATTATTACCCATTTCATAATTGCACCGCGCAGAGCTCCTACCGCTTCTATACAGTAAATGAGCCGCTGATTGAAGAGTCAGATTATCATCAGATCTTTTCCGCAGAGACAAGGAATCAGCTGAAACGTTATGCCGATCTGTGGAGTCAGATTCCAGGTCTTGCGCAGATCTGCAATGCGGGAACCTACACATGGATCGTGATTCTGCTCCTTGGATATCTGATCTACAGGAAGCGATGGAAAGGAATCCTGGTATTGGCTGCCCCGGCGCTGAATGTGGCAATCTGTATAGCTTCTCCGGTAAACGGTCTTCTGCGTTATGCGTTTCCGTTGATGGCGTGTATGCCAGCTGTGATATTCTGGGGACTGGCTTATGCAGAGAAGGCTATAGACGATAAAAGAACCGACGAAAAATGAAAAGTCTGAATTTCTTTTATAGAAAGTATATTGTCAGGTAACTATTTAGCAGGTACCCTTCAGGGAATGGGGTAACTGTGAAGATACGGAACAGTTACATGGTAAATAACAATATGTGGAAATGATTGGAATCATAAGAAAGGCAGGTGATTCTGAAGTATATGGAAAAAATAATCATTATCGGTGCCGGACCGGCAGGAATTTCCGCAGCTTTGTATGCTGCCCGGGCAAATATGGATCCACTGGTGATCAATAACGGCATTGGTGCTTTGGAAAAAGCAGAAAAAATAGAGAATTATTATGGTATGGAACATCCTGTTTCCGGGAAAGAATTATTTGAGACAGGACTTGCACAGGCGAAAGCATTAGGCGTGCGGATCCTGGAGGCACAGGTGCTGGGGATTGGCGGGTTTGATACTTTTACAGTAAAGACAACAGCAGGTGATTTTGACACCATCAGCGTGATTCTTGCCACAGGAAGCAAACGAAAGGCTCCTGCAATTCCGGGGATTAAGGAACTTGAGGGAAGAGGTGTCAGCTACTGTGCTGTGTGCGACGCATTTTTCTACAGGGGAAAGGATGTTGCAGTGCTTGGAAACAGCGACTTTGCTCTTCATGAGGCAGAAGAACTGGCACCTATGGCTGGTTCTGTTACCATTTACACAGATGGGAAAGAACCGGAGTTTTCCAGGAAATCTTCTTTTGCGGTGAATACAATGAAAATTCAGTCTGTAGAGGGAGACGAGAAGGTGTCCGGACTGCGTCTGATCTCTCAGTCTGAGACGGATGCAAAATCAGATACTGACGGAGAGAAGAACTTTCAGCTTTTGCCAGAAGGAAAGGAAGCTGAAATGGAAGCTTCAGAGCTCCATAACCCGGAGAGTCCGGTAAGGGATTCCACGGAGACATTTGTCCCGGCAGACGGCGTTTTTGTAGCTCTTGGAACTGCAGGAAGTGCAGAGATGGCAAGACAGATGGGCGCGGCACTTACTGAGAAAGGCAACATCAAGGTAAACGAAAAGATGGAGAGCACCATTCCGGGGCTTTTTGCAGCAGGTGATTGTACCGGCGGTCTTTTGCAGGTGGCAAAGGCAGTTTACGATGGCGCTCAGGCAGGACTCAGTGCAAACCAGTATGTGAGAAACAGACAAAAAAAGTAGAATTGCGGCGTGAAATCAGAGAGAAGAATAGACCGATAGAAAGGATGGATCAATTATGGCAAAAGTAATCACAACACAGAATTTCGAAGAGGAAGTATTAAAATCTGAGAAACCGTTTCTTCTTGATTTCTGGGCAACCTGGTGCGGACCATGCATGCGTCAGGGGCCAATCGTGGAGGAACTGGGAGAGGAAGGCTATGCAGTAGGAAAGCTTGATGTAGACCAGAACATGGAGCTTGCACAGCAGTTCCGGGTTATGAGCATCCCTACCCTGATCATTTTCAAGAACGGAGCAGAAGCACACCGTCTGGTTGGTCTTACAGATAAAGAAGAGTTAAAGAAACTTCTGGACGAGTAAGAACGATGAAGATATTACTTGCAGCATGTAATGCAAAATATATACATTCCAATCTGGCTGTCTTTAACCTGAAAGCCTGCGCAAAAGAATATGACAGCAATGTTGTACTTCGGGAATACACCATCAATCAGCAGAAGGATGACATTCTGAAGGATATTTACAGATGTCACCCGGATGTGATCTGCATATCCTGCTATATCTGGAACATTACTTTTGTGCGGGAACTGATGCAGGATCTGAGAAAGATCCTGCCGGATGTTCCTTTCTGGGCGGGAGGCCCGGAGGTATCGTATGATGCAGAGGAATTTCTGAAAAAGAACCCGGCATTTGATGGTGTAATGGTTGGAGAAGGAGAGGAGACCTTCCTGGAACTGGTGAAGCACTATGTGAATGGAAGTCCTTCTCTGGAGGAAACCACCGGACTTGTGTACTGTAAACCAGACGGTACAATTCAGAATAACGGATGGCGGCAGATCATGGATTTAAGCAGGGTACCCTTTGCTTATGAAGATCTGAAGGATTTTGAAAACCGTATTATCTATTATGAGAGCAGTCGGGGCTGTCCTTTTTCATGCAGCTATTGTCTGTCATCTGTGGACAAGAAACTGCGTTTTCGCGACCTGGAACTGGTAAAGAAAGAACTTCAGTTTTTCCTGGATCACAAAGTGCCACAGGTGAAATTTGTGGACAGAACCTTTAATTGCAAGCACGATCATGCAATGACCATCTGGCAGTACATAAAAGATCATGATAATGGAATTACCAATTTCCACTTTGAGATTTCAGCAGATTTGTTGAGGGAAAATGAACTGGAACTGATGAGCACCATGCGTCCGGGGCTGATCCAGCTGGAAATCGGTGTACAGTCCACAAATCCGGACACTATTCGTGCTATCCACAGGACTATGGATTTTCCGAAGCTGGCAGGGATTGTAAAACGCATCCACAGTTTTAAGAATATTCACCAGCATCTGGATCTGATCGCTGGTCTTCCTTATGAGGATTATGACAGCTTTCACCGGTCCTTCAATGATGTTTATGCACTTCGTCCCCAGCAGCTTCAGCTTGGATTTCTGAAGGTTCTGAAGGGCTCTCATATGAAAGAGATGACAGAGGAATATGGCATTGTGCATAAAGAACTGGAGCCATATGAGGTACTGGGAACCAGGTGGCTGCCATATGAAGACATTTTGAAGCTGAAAATGGTGGAAAGTATGGTGGAACTGTACTATAATAGTGGACAGTTTCAGAATACCATCGCCTGTGTGGAGCCTTTGTTTGAGGATGCTTTCACATTGTATGAGAAGCTGGGACAGTTTTATGAGAAAAAAGGTTATTCAGAGATTTCCCATTCCAGAATGCGCAGATATGAGATTCTGCTGGAGTTTGTGAAGGAAGAACTGGAAGAACAATCCGCAGTAAAATCTGGAAATCAGGATCCTGAGGTGGAGAATTCCGCGGGAAAAGCTGCGGAAGATTGCAGAGGAATGGAAACTGCGACCTGGGAAAAGGTGGCAGACAGCATGATCTACGACCTGTATCTCCGCGAAAACCTGAAAAGTCATCCATCCTTTGAGTATGACCAGAAGCCCTATGAGAAAGCAGTCTGGGAGTACAGGCGCCAGGAAAAGGTGCCCAAGACAGCGCATATTGAGGTGTTCCGGGATGGGAAAATATTGTTGTTTGATTATGAAAACCGGGATCCACTGCTTCATAATGCGGCAGTGAAGGAAATTCAGATATAATAAAGAAAGGGTGTAACTGTTCGGCTGGCCGTATTGACATGGCGTATATTTGTAGTCTGTAAAGTGCCGGATGGTTATGAGAGGTTAAAAATTATGGGAATGTTTGATCCAAAGAAAAGAAAACTTGTAACTGCGATCATTGCTGTTATTCTTGTTCTGGCAATGGTAGTTCCTGCTGTCCTCTCTCTTCTTCTGTAGGGAAAAGAGAAAATGAGGCTTGGAAAAGCGGCTATGGAAGCACTGCAGGCTGAAATCAGCGGGCTTCTTACGCCTGGAAACGAACTGGTGGTGGCTGGAGCCATTGCTCTTTACGGCACAGCGCAGATTGCAAGGGAAAAACATGAGATTTTAAGAGAGCATTTTTCAGAAGGTTTTTTACGGGAGGCAGAGAATCTGAGAACCCTTTACGGGACTGCGGATGAGATAAATATAAAAGAGGCTGGCGCTACCGCTTTTTATGCAATGGGCGAGGGTGGTTTTCTGAGTGCTCTGTGGAAGATGGCGGAGGCTTCCCAGGTGGGACTGGAAATGGATTTTTCCAAGGTACCCATACGCCAGGAGACAATTGAAATTTGTGAAATCTTTGACATTAATCCTTATAAGCTGAATTCGGAAGGGGCTGTTCTGATCGGTATTCCGGCAGGAGAAGCATTGGTGCAGGAGCTTCGCAGAATGGGCATGATGGCTGCTGTGATTGGACAGACGAATGCTGGAAATGACAGAATGCTTTACTACAATGGGAATGGCAGGTATCTGGAGCGGCCGGCTAAAGACGAGATATATAAGATATTGCCTTAAAATCGAAATAAAACTGCTGTAATTACAGGAGAGTATAAAAACTATGGGAACATTAAACATTGTACTTCATGAGCCGGAGATTCCGGCGAACACAGGAAATATAGGACGTACCTGTGTGGCTACAGGAACCAGGCTCCATCTGATCGAGCCGTTGGGATTTTCATTAAGTGAGAAAGCACTGAAACGTGCCGGAATGGACTACTGGAAAGATCTGGATGTAACTACTTATCTGGATTATGAAGATTTTCTGGAGAGAAATCCTGGAGCGAAGATTTATTATGCGACTACGAAAGCACCTCAGACTTATGCGGATGTGAAGTATGAGGACGACTGCTTTATCATGTTTGGCAAGGAGAGTGCCGGAATCCCGGAGGAGATTCTCCGTGACAATCAGGAGACCTGCGTAAGGATTCCCATGCTGGGAGAAACAAGATCTCTGAATCTGAGTAATTCGGTTGCCATTATTCTTTATGAAGCCTTTCGTCAGCATGACTTTGCCCATCTGAAACTGGAGGGGCATCTGCGCAAGTATGACTGGAAATAGTAAAAGACCTGGAGCTTTTTTCAAACACGCTCCAGGTCTTCGTTTTTTATAAAAAGAATTGCTGAATAATTTATTTTGCTTTCTTTAAAGTAAAAATGAATTCTGTTCCAACACCTTCCGTGCTGATCACATTAATATTCTGATTATGAGCTTTGATGATCTCTTTCACAATAGAAAGCCCAAGTCCTGTACCTTTCCGGTCTTTTCCGCGGGAGGTATCTGTCTTGTAAAATCTGTCCCACACCTTGGACAGGCTGTCCTTGGGGATTCCTACTCCGTGATCCTTCACAGAAACGAAAACCTTATCATTTTTTACGGATGTTTCAATGTTGATCGAGGAATTGTCATTACTGAATTTGATTGCATTGTCCAATAAATTGTACAGTACCTGCTGGATCTGTTCCATATCTGCCTCTACGAACAGCTCTCTTCCGGAAAGCAGCAGTTCCAGGTCAATATTCTTTTTGGAACAGATTACCTCAAACGTATTGGCAGTATTTTTGATCACATCATTAATATCAAATTTGCGGATATTCATCATCCGTTTCCGCTCATCCAGATCATTCAGCACCAGAAGGCTCCGCGTCAGTTTTTCCAGACGGTCAGCTTCATGGGAAATGATATTTAAATATTTGTCCTGCAATTCCGGGGGGATGGTGCCATCCAGAATTGCCTCCACATATCCTTTGATGGAAGTCAGAGGAGAGCGGAAATCGTGGGAAACATTGGCAATAAAGGTGCGCTGGTATTCTCCGTTCTGGTTGATCCTGTCTGCCATGTAGTTCAGAGTTTTGGCAAGGTAGCCCATTTCGTCCTCGGATTTCACTGGAATGCGATAACTCAGATCTCCGTTGGCATATTCGGAAGCCCCCTTGATGATCTGCTGCATGGGAGTATGGATCCATTTCTGATAGCAGAGAAGGAGCAGTCCGCACAAGGCATACACGGCAAAAAAAACCATCTGAAGAATTCCAAGAAGACCGCTTCGTTTCTGATAAAGCTGCTGCATGTCATAATGGTAGGTAACATAGCCTTCTGTTACACTGGAATTTTCCACCGGTATCATCACATTAAGATGGGGACTGGAAAAATAGCCATAAAAATTACTGATCTGATATTGGGTGTTAAGCCAGAAGTCCAAATCAGAATAGGGTATGGAAATTGTGTTTGCAGCAGAGACTTTTTCAGAGGATGCTTCATTCTCTGGGATTTTATCTGTTTCTGAAGTCTGAACTTCAGAATCGGCAGTGGATTTCGCAGAACTGACGTTATATTCCAGATTTGAGGACTGCACGATCACATGGAAATTTTTATCCAGGATCAGTATCCCGGCTTCCTCTCCGGAAGCCAGAATATCCATAATCTTTTCCAGTCCTTTGCTATCATTGTCTGCAACCTGCTGTACAGTGACAGCATCAGAAGCAAATCGTACAGCACTGTCATACAGCCTTGCGCCAACTTCTTCTTCCAGATAGGTTTCCACGAAATGAGAGCCACCTGCTGTAGCGAAAAGGAAGCCTACAATTCCAATGAAAATATAACTGCAGATCAGTTTGCTGTGAACCGTTTTTCTCATTCGCTTTTTACCTCAAACTTGTATCCGATTCCCCAGACTGTAGAAATAGACCAGTTCGGATGATCTTTGATTTTTTCGCGCAGACGTTTAATGTGAACGTCTACAGTTCTGGTATCGCCAATATATTCGTAGCCCCAGATGTGGTCCAGTAGCTGCTCTCTGGTGAATACCTGATTGGGTGAGGAAGCAAGGAAATAGAGAAGCTCCAGCTCCTTAGGCGGCATGTCTACCTGTTTTCCCATATAAGTAACGGAATAGTTGGTAAGGTTGACAATAAGATCCGGATAAGTGGCACATTTCTCATCGCTTACAACTGCAGCCTGTTTGGGCTGGAAACGGCGTAGAACTGCACGGACACGGGCAACCAGTTCTTTTGAATCAAAAGGCTTGATAATGTAGTCGTCGGCGCCAAGCTCCAGGCCAAGTACCTTGTCAAAGGTTTCTCCTTTTGCGGAAAGCATAATGATCGGCACGTCTGAGGTGTGGCGGATCTCACGGCAGACCTGATAGCCGTCAATACCTGGAAGCATCAGATCCAGAAGAATCAGGTTCGGGCGAAAAGTCTGAAATTCTTTTAAAGCCAGCTCGCCATCGTTTACAATTTTTGTTTCGAAACATTCTTTGGTAAGATACAGAGAAATCAGCTCTGCAATATTGTTGTCATCATCGACAATGAGGATTTTCTGTTTAGCAACCATAGTTTCTCCTTATAAAATATAGTTATTTCTTAAATTCTACAATGGTAACACCAGCATCTCCTTCGCCAAATTCAGCCAGGTGGAAATCTGCCACATGCTTCTGGCGGCGGAGATAATTGTGTACTCCTTTTCGAAGGGCACCGGTACCTTTACCATGTACGATACGCACGCTCTTTAAGTGTGCCAGATAAGCGTCATCCAGATATTTATCCAGTTCTGCCACAGCCTCATCTACAGTTTTTCCAAGAAGATTAATTTCAGTGGAAACACTGGTAGACTTGGACATGCGGATCTTGCCTGCTCCTGTTCTGGAAAGTCCAGGAGTGTTGATAACTGGTTCGTCAACAAGCTCCAGGTCAGAAATATGAACCTTGGAACGGATGATACCCATCTGTACAAAAAGAAAGCCTTTGGAATCGGGATGACTGCTGACAGTTCCTTTCAGATTCATGCTCAGTACCTGAACGGTATCTCCAAGGGAAAGATCCTTAGGCTTCAGCTCTTTTTTCGGTTTCTTTACGGTGGTGTTCATGGACATGCCCTTTTCGGCTTTGTTCATGCGGTTTCTAAGATTCTGGCGTTCTTTTTCAATGGCAGCAGTGTCCACGTGATCTTTCTGGAATTTGTGGAACATTTTCATGGTCTGATCTGCGTATTCCTTAGCATCTGCAAGAATCTTACGGGCTTCTTCGTTGGCTTCGCGCAAGATCCGCTCTTTACGTTCGTCCAGCTTCTCCTGCTTGGACTCTAACTCCTGTTTCAGGGAAGCAATCTGGGTTTTGTAACGCTCTGCTTCCTGACGCTCGTTTTCGATGATCACGCGGCTGTTTTCCAGGGAGGTAAGTACATCCTCGAAGGACTCGTCCTTCTGGCTGATCTGATCTTTGGCGCGCTCAATGATAAAGTCCGGAAGTCCAAGTTTGGAAGAAATCGCAAAGGCATTACTCTTTCCAGGAACACCGATGAGCAGGCGGTAAGTAGGACGCAGGGTTTCCACATTAAACTCACAGCAGGCATTTTCAACGCCGTCAGTGGACAGGGCGTAAACTTTCAGTTCACTGTAATGGGTGGTTGCCATAGTGCGGATGCCCTGTTCATGCAGGAAGGACAAAATGGAGATGGCAAGTGCCGCTCCTTCTGTCGGGTCGGTACCAGCGCCAAGCTCATCAAAAAGCACCAGAGAGTCCTGATCTGCTTTTTTCAGGAAAGACACTACGTTGGTCATATGTGAGGAAAAGGTACTGAGAGACTGCTCGATGCTCTGCTCGTCCCCGATATCTGCGTAAACCTCACGGAAAACAGAAAGCTCGGAGCGGTCCAGGGCTGGAATGTGAAGTCCCGCCTGTCCCATCAGGGTCAGAAGTCCAACTGTCTTAAGGGAAACGGTTTTACCACCAGTATTTGGTCCGGTTACAACAAGGAGGTCGAAGTCTTCTCCAAGACGGATGTCAATGGGAACGGCTTTTTTTCTGGGAATGAGCGGGTGGCGTGCCTGTTTCAGGTGAATGCGTTTCTCTGTATTGAAAATGGGTTCTGTGGCATTCATATCCAGTGCAAGTCCTGCTCTGGCAAAAATGAAATCCAGCTGGATCATAATGTCAAGGTCTGCGCGAATGGCGTCCACATTCTGGGCGGTCTGTTCACTTAAGGTAGCGAGAACTGCCTCAATCTCTTTCTGTTCTTGAAGCTCCAGCTCGCGGATGTCGTTGTTTAGTTTGACAATCGCCAGAGGCTCAATGAATAAAGTGGAGCCGGTGGAAGACTGGTCGTGGATCATACCTGGAACCTGGCCTTTGTATTCGGCTTTCACCGGGATACAGTAGCGGCCGTTTCGCATGGTGATAACGGAGTCCTGAAGGTAATTGCGGGCGCTGCCGTTTACCAGGGAGGCCAGCTGGGTGTGGATGCGGTCGTTGGCAACCTTCATGCTGCGGCGTACATGCATCAGACCGGCACTGGCATCGTCACTGATTTCGTCCTGGGAGATGATGCAGCGGCGGATTTCGGATGAGAGGGGAGTCAATGGCTCCAGACTCTCAAACATGCCGTCCAGAGAATCTTCTCTTGCATCTCCGCGCTCATTTCGGGAGTAGGCTTTGACACGGTTGGTGTTTTCCAGAAGTCCGGCAATGGCAAGGAGTTCGGAAATTCCAAGGGAGCTCCCAATTTCCAGACGTTTCAGTGAGCCGCGCACGTCTTTTACGCTTCCAAAGGAGATGTTTCCTTTCTGGAAAAGGCGTGTGAGGGCGTCTTTGGTCTGGGTCTGCATATGACGGATTTCGTAAACATCTTCAGAGGGCAGAAGGTGCCTGCACAGGTCTTTCCCCATCTGGGAAGAAGCCTTCTCTGTCAGCTGGTCGATGATCTTGTAGTATTCAAGTGATTTTAAAGCTTTTGGATTCATAATATCTCCTATAAATCAATTGCTATTTAGTGTGTTGGTCGTTATTCCGGACGCGATTTCACAATGTATATTCACCGCCGCGCGTCGCAACGTTCCGGCAAGCTAAT